>JAZTWZ010000038.1:0-13369 GCA_045636165.1 Eubacteriales bacterium | reverse complement strand
TGAAACATCAAAACTTTCGTCCGAGATAAGGAAAACTGCCGCCTCACCCCTGCCTGTTATAAGCGCACTCTCCCCCGTTTTCGGGCAGATTGCACCGCTTCCGCCGACAAGAGGAGCTTTTACCTTTTCGGAAAGCGCACGGATAAACTCATTCTCCACACCTGCATTGCCGAGAAGCACTATCGCCGCCTGCCACTTTCCCTCGGGGATATTAGAGAGAACTTCCTCGTAAGTTCCGCAGACGGAAACGCCGCGGACTTCTTCAGGAAAAACTCTTGCGAGAGTGAGGTTTTCATTCTCTTCTCCTGCAAAGCCGAAGCTTGCGCCGCCGAAGCCTTCGGCGTTTTTATACGACGGTGTATAGAAAGTCAGTTTCATTTTCTCGACCTCACTTTGTAACTTATAAAAAACATCAGATTCTTCCCGAGCGTTTTTGTTCTGCGCTTAAATAGATATACACGGCACCACAGAGAATTATCTGTGTTAAGGTGGATATAGGAGTTGCAAGACCTATACGGAAGAGTGATACGGGCATAATTTTGCTCATCATCCACGAGACAGGGAGCCTTATGCAAATTCCGCCGATGATACCCTGAACCATAACAAAGGTTGTCTTTCCGCAGCCGTTGAAATAACCGATGAAGCAAAACAAAAATGCCGTAAACAGACAGTCAATGGCGTATGCCTTGAGATATTCAGCAGCAGGCGCGATGATTGCGGCATCTTTTGCAAAAATTCCTGCAAGTATATCTCCACGGAAAAATGAGAAGCAGCCGATAACGATACCAACCGCGAGAGAGGTTGCGATACCGTACCACAACGCTTTCCTTGCGCGATCATATTTCTTTGCGCCGATATTCTGCGCAACGAATGCAGACATTGACTGCATAAACGCAGAGGGAATAAGCATAATGAATGCACATACCTTTTCCGCAACGCCGAGACCTGCAGACTCAATCAGACCGATGTCGTTTACAATCGCAAGGATTGCAAGAAAAGAAATGCTGACGAGAAGGTCCTGAAGCGCAATGGGCGTTCCGAGCTTTAAAATCTGTTTGATCTGAGAAGCCTTCGGTCGAAGGTGTTTGCGCGAAAAAGAAAACGGTAATTTGCGTTTTTTGATAATAAACAACGACAAAACAACGCTCACCGCCTGCGCAGAAACAGTTGCAACAGCGGCACCTGAGGCACCCATATCAAACACTGCAACAAGAAGCAGATCGCCTAAAATATTTAGAACGCAGGCGATAGCTACGGTGATAAGCGGTACTTTTGAATCGCCGATTCCTCTGAAGATACTGCCCACCAGATTATACGCTACAATAAACAAGATTCCTGCCGAACAGATTGCGACATACAGAACCGTGTCGCCAAACGCCTCATCCGGCGCGTGCATTATCCGCGCAAGAGCGGATGAAGAGAAAACCATCACGACCGAAACCACCACAGAAAGGATTCCGAACAAGGTGATACCGCTTCCGATAATCTCGCCCGCTTCTTCCCTTCTGCCAGCTCCAATCTTCTCGCCGACATACACCGTCAAACCCATCGCAAGACCGGTTATCACGAATGTCAGCGTCATCATAATCTGGCTGCCCGTGGATACTGCCGAAACGAATACATCCGCATTCTCGCCGCCGAACTGCCCTACAATCAAAAGATCAGCCGCGCCGTACATCGCCTGCAAAAACAGCGCAAACAAAACAGGAAGCGCAAATCGAACAAGCGGAGAAAAAATCTTTCCTTCTGTAAAATTCTGCGTTTTTTTCATAATATGTAACTCCTTAAATAAGCCGAGGGGTTTTCTCCCCCTCGGCCTATTTATAATATCACATTTTCGCCCGAAATTCAATATTTTCAGCGTGCTTCTCGCCTTTCCTTATTTCGTGTTCTTTTTTTCGTTCACCTCAGCAAGGTCATATACATCCTCAAGGTCTTTGCCCTCAAAGTTCGGGTAAATTTTCCCCATTCCCGTACATTCCGTTGCGGACACGAGCGAGTCCATTTCAAGAAGCTCCTCTGTTATTATCGGCGTTTTCTCGCGGACGAATTTAAGATCGTCGGGAATTTTCTTCTTTTTGTCCATATAAAAAACTCTCCTTTCGGGAGTATTATTCCACGAATGAAGAGTTTTTATTTTTTAATTTTCTTTTGCCGCCTTCGGAATATCCCCTACGCCGTTTAAAATTACTCGCGGACGGTACGGGAATCTGTTGCATTCCTCCATTGTCGTTACGCCCGAGAGAACGAGAACAGTATCAATACCCGTCTCAATTCCTGCTACGATATCGGTATCCATTCTGTCACCAATTATCGCCGCCTCTGCAGAGTGAGCGCCGAGAATCTTGAGTCCCGTTCTCATCATAAGGGGGTTCGGCTTTCCGACATAGTATGCCTGTCTGCCCGTTATAAGCTCAATGGGAGCGAGAAAAGCGCGGCAGGCAGGTACGATGCCCTCTTCCGTCGGACCCGTGAGGTCGTAGTTTGTGCCGATAAGCTTTGCGCCCTTTTCAATAAGCCTTATTGCCTTTGCAATCATATCAGGATTGTATCCGCTCGGCTCGCCGACTACGACATAGTCAGGGTTAACATCGTTATATGTAATGCCTTTTTCAAAAAGCGCATTGTGAATACCGTGCTCTCCCATAACGAAAGCGCTGCAGCCGGGAGCCTGACTCTCGAGAAAATGTGCCGTTGCAAGCGCACTTGTGTAAAAATGCGACTCATCGACATCCAGACCGAGACGGGCAAGCTTCTGCTGAAGCTCGCGCGGAGTGTATTTCCCCGAGTTTGTAAGGAAGAGATAATTTTTGTTATTCTCCTTAAGCCAGTCGAGAAACTCCTTTGCCCCGGGAAGAAGACGGTTTCCGTGGTAGATAACACCGTCCATATCGCATATAAAGCCTTTTTTATTAAGCAATTTTTCCATAATTTTTCCTTTCTGTTTGCTTATTTAACCATTCCTATTTAATAAACTCATCAACACTGTGTCTCGTGAGGTTGTACGAACCTTCTACATAATTTGGATGATCAACTTGCCAATCATCGTGATAAAGTTCAAACTCCGTTTCGGATATCCACTCAGGCGAACAGAGGTCGGTTGTAATCAGATGCCATCTTGAAAACAGCCCCTCTTCTTTTATAAAGTAAGCCTCGGCATATCCTGCAAAAGCGTCCACTCAAGGAGAAGGCTATATATTTTCATTATAGCATCATAATTTTCCTTTTGCAATAAACAAAAACGCTTCGACGTGTTACGGCAAAGCGTTTTTCTTACTTATCAAAATTTGTTGCATTACGAAGTTTGCGATATACTTTCCGAGGTTTATCATCGCAAGAAGCTTCCGTTCCGGTTTTCTATCGACTCAAATACCGCGATACCACGGTCCATAAGCTCGCGCATTGTCGATACATTTTGAGATGAATTTTATAATATTTTCTCAATTTAACAGTTGAAATTACTTTATTTATATTGTATAATATTTAGCGGTCATATATGGACGGGTATCGAAGTGGGGAGCGATGTGAGCGCTGCCGGTGGCAGATGAAGCGAACTGAGCGAGTGGCCGCGGTCGGAATTCTCGAACGGAAGTGAGTAAGAATTCTGGGCACCGCAACAGGACATAACGGGGCTGCCCCGTTCCCTGCAAAGATATTTTCTTCCTGCAACGACATTCAAATCACACATGGACGGGTATCGAAGTGGTCATAACGGGGCTGACTCGAAATCAGTTTGTCGGTAACACCGGCACGTGGGTTCGAATCCCACCCCGTCCGCCAAGAGCGGCGTCCGTTTTCTCGGGCGCCGCTTTCTTACTAACAAAGTCTGACAAAGGAGACAGTAAAGATGAAATTTTTCCATGTTTACAACGACTGGCACATCAAGGCCCTTGAGAAGAACGGCCTTCTCAACAAAGACAGCGGTTTCAAGATTCAGCATGTTTTCTCAATGCCGCTCGAGCTCAAGTTCAACGAATATGCAAAAATAGGCGGCCAGCTTCATTCTATCATCAAAGAAGGCAAGATTCCTTTCTATGTTGACAGAATCGCAGGCGGCGTTACATGGCACTCATACAATTTCGATAAGGCTCTCATCAAGGAATATGTCAATATTCTTGGCAACTGGTTCCTCGGCTTCCAGCTCCACGAGAGCGCATCTAACCGCAGAAACTCCGATTGGCAGACAATTCTCCACCGTATGGAAGGCGCAAAGGGCCCGTATGATCCAGTCAAGCTTCATGAGGTTCTTACTCCCCCAAATTTCAAAAAGGCAACCGATGGTACACCTCTCTCAACTCTTTCTCAGGATCGTCCCGAAACTTACGCCAAAATGCGCTATGCTGAAACTCCTGCTGAGTACATAGAAGAAATTCGCGACCTCCTCGCTCGCAGAATGGCTGATGTTGACGGCAGAATTCTTCCCTGCGACAGCTACTATATGGCTACAAAGCTTCAGGACGAGGCCGGAATGGTTTCGTTCATGCCTGAAGTCGGCTGCCAGATTCCGCTTATGCGCCAGCAGGTTGCTCTCGCTCGTGGTATGGCGAAAGCTGCAGGCAAGACCTGGGGTACATACTACGAATGCTGGAGAGAAGTCCGCGACGGCGGAAGCCCCTACTACTGCATGCCGTGCTTCAACACTCATTCGTCAAACGAGTGGTACCTCACTCAGGAACAGCACGGAGACGACTTCACAACATTCGGCGAAAACGGCGGTAGCTCAAGATATCTCCAGAACAGAATTTACTTCTATTCTCTCATGGCAGGTGCTCATTACTTCTCAGAAGAGTGGGGTCTCAACTGCTCTTATACAGATATGGAAGAGTTCACTCTCTCCGATTACGGCAGAGTAAAAAAGGACTTTATCAATACTGCGCTTGACTTCCAGGGCATCAAGGCAGAGATTCCGTTCGCTATCGTTCTCCCGACAGACTATGCTTGCATGGAAATTCCCGAAATCTGGGATGAGTACGAATTCGGAAAACCGAGAGAGACTTATCTTCGCTGCCAGCTTTCAGACGCAGAGAAGAAGTACTACGGTCACATTGAAGAGCTTCTTAAGCTCTGCTTCCTCGAGAAGGCTCCCATCGGTAACGAAAGCCACACTCTCACAAACGCTCACCTTCCGGACCTCTTCGATATCGTTTATGCTGATACAAACGAAGAAGCACTTTCCAAGTATGCTTACCTCATCGATGCTACTCCGACAGGCGAGTTCGCAAAGAAATCGGGCAATAAGTTCAAGGTTCTTGAATCATCTGATCTCGGTAAGCTCGAAGCTGATATCAAGAAGCTTGCAAAGGAAGTTATGCCTGCATTTGTTTCTGACCTCTGCTGGCTCGTTTCAACTGACGAAGACGGTCGCCGTTACCTCTCAATCTTCAATAACGACGGTAACGAGCGCAACCTCAAGAAGGGTAACATTCTCCACCGCGAGGCAGACACAAGAGTTACAATCTCCTTCAAGGATAAGACAACTCCGCACATCCTCAAGGAAACTCTCGGCTCTTGCTCACTTGAGAGAATCGACGATACAACATTCGAAGCTACTATCCCTGCAGCAGGCTTCGTAATCATGAGCTTCTAAAACAATAAAAACCTCGGTTGAATTTCAACCGAGGTTTTTTTATTTATCTTCCCATTATTTCTGATATTGCATCGAGAATCTTCTGGTGGCAGCCTCCGCAACCTGTGGAGCAGTGGGTAATCTTCTGAACCTCTTCGAAGGTCTTCTCAACATCGGAGAACTTTTCGCAGTTGTGAAGCGCGTCCTCAACATCGAAATATGTAACCTGCTTACAGTTGCAGATTGTGTAGTTAGCTTTTTCAGTATGCATTTTGAAACATCCTTTCATATCCGTTTTCTTAATTTTAACAGATTTAAAAATAAATTTCAATATCGCACTTAAGTTTTTTATGGCGCGCCCGACAGGAGTCGAACCTGCGGCCTTCAGAGTCGGAGTCTGACGCTCTATCCAACTGAGCTACGGGCGCGTATTACCATAACAGTATATCAAAACGGCGCTTTTTTGTAAAGGTAAATCGTGTATAATTTTGCCGCAGCTTGTGAAAAATACCATTCATGAGGTGATATTTATGGATATGTCAAAAAAGGAATATGCAAAGTATGTAACGCGTCACGAACCAAAGTCTCCGCATCTTAAAAACTTCATAAAAGCGTATCTTTTCGGCGGCTTTATCTGTCTTCTGGGGCAAGCGTTTATTCGCCTTTATTCTTATCTCGGTGCATCAAAGGATGACTCGTCAACGCTTGCATCCATCTCGCTTGTCTTTATTGCCGCCTTGCTCACAGGTTTCGGTCTTTATGATAAAATCGCAAAGCACGCAGGCGCCGGAACGCTCGTTCCGATAACAGGGTTTGCAAACTCTATCGTAGCCGAATCAATTGAATTCAAAACCGAAGGCTATATCCTCGGCGTGGGCGCTAAAATGTTCACGCTCGCAGGCCCCGTTATCGTTTACGGAACGGCAGCAAGCGTGGTGTATGGCGTGTTATACTGGATAACGACTACGATTTAGATTTGCTTTTCGGGGGTATTTTATACTATAATAAGAACGGTGATATTATGTATAAAACCACAAATGACTACTATAAAGAAAAGTTCGGGTGCAAGGTGTATAAACTCTCCCTCGACGGAGGGTTCACCTGCCCTAACCGCGACGGTACGGTTTCCACGGGTGGCTGCATCTTCTGTTCAGAAGACGGAAGCGGTGAATTTGCCGAGTGCGGAACGGATATTAAAGCACAGCTTGAGCGCGCAAAAGCACGGGTTGAGGCAAAGATAAAAAGCGGAAAATACATCGCGTATTTTCAAGCCTTCACAAGCACTTACGCGCCGACCACGCGTCTCAGGGAACTGTTTTATGAAGCAATCTCCCCCGATTACATAGTCGGGCTTAACATTGCAACGCGACCCGACTGTCTCCCCGATGACACACTGGAGCTTATTCGAGAATTAAACAGAATCAAGCCCGTAACGGTGGAGCTGGGGCTTCAGACCTCGAATGACAGCGTCGCAGAATACATAAACCGAGGCTATGAAACCTCAGTTTATAAAGATGCGGTTTCGCGTCTTCGCGCGGCAGGTATTCCTGTTATAACCCACATCATCATCGGACTCCCCGAAGACGACCCGATTAAAACAACGCGCTATGCGGTAGAATGCGGTACTGACGGGGTAAAGTTCCACCTTTTACATATACTCAAAAACTCCCGACTTGCAAAAGAGTTTGCTGCCGGAAAGATAAAAGCACTTACGCTCGAACAATATGCCGCGATTCTCAAAAGATGCATTTCGCATCTCCCGAAAGAGACAGTTGTCCACAGAATAACGGGCGACGGCGCAAAACGAAACCTCATCGCTCCGCTGTGGTCAGCAGACAAAAAGACAACCCTTAATTTCCTCAACAAATATCTTAAAGATTAAAAAGGCTTCCCTACGAAACCTCGCCGTAGGGAAGCCTTTTTGGCTAAATCGTGCCGGTTACGGTAAGGACGGAAACTCCCGGAGTTACTATCCATGCACCGGTTTCGGGGTCCTGCGTAAATGTTGCGGCAGGAACTGTTATCTCGCCTGCATTTGTTTCAAACTCGCCCGTTGCCTCGTTATAGGTGTAATCTGCAGGTGTCGTCCATGCGACTCCGTTGAAGCTTACGGCAAGGTCTGTAAGAATCGGGTTGAATACATCAGTAACAGTCGCATTATCAGTCGCAACAATCGCCGTATTGCCCGTGTTCTGAATTACGAAGGTGTAGGTTACACGGCTGTTTTCCGTAACTGTCTGCGGTGAAATGCTCTTTGTTATAGTGAGGTTAGAATCAGACGCTGCAGTTATCGTCTCGCTTGCCGAAAGCGGTGTTGAAACTCCACCACCCGTTACGCTTGCAGTATTTGTTATCTCGCCGCCGAGCGCGAGCGGAGCATACTGCGTTACTTCTGCCTCATATACGAGCGTTACATTTCCGCCTGCAGGAACAGTGATTCCCGTAATTGTCATCGGAGGGCCTGCTGTTACCGTCGGGGACGGCTGAAGGGTTCCGTTGATATAATAGAGTACCGAGCCCTCAACATAAGAAAGCGGATAAACCGTCTCTGTGCCAAAGGTATAGCCGCCGAGGTCGTCTGTAAGGGTAAGTCCCGTAAATGCCGTCGCGCCCGAATTTACAATGCTTATGACATAGGTCACATTATCCCCTGCAGAGTAGTCATCGGAAACGGCCGTCTTTGTTATTGAAAGAACTTCCAAAAGCTCTCCAACGGCAACATTCGAATTCGTTATCGTGTTGTTATACGAAAGAGTTGCCTGATTCGTAAAGATTGCCATATAAATATGCCTCCCGTTCATAGATTTGGTTGCATTGCTGCGATTCATTATATGAAAAAGAGACGGTTTTGGTTATTGACTTTTTCCCCGAAATGTAATATCCTCAATATATTATTATATTTGGATGTGAAAGTTATGATTCTTGAAAACGGACGCCCTGAAAATACAGCTACGAGACTTCCCAAAGAAGTCAGAGTTTATGATTTTCTCGACTCACTCAATATCTCCTACACGAGAGTTGACCACGAGCCTGCAATGACTATGGAAGCCTGCGAGGAAGTCGATAAAGTTCTCGGCACAGAGCTTTGCAAAAATCTTCTCCTCTGCAATCGTCAGGAAACAAACTTCTATCTCCTGATGATGCCGGCAGATAAACCGTTTAAGACGAAGGATCTCTCCGCACAGATAAACTCTGCCCGTCTCTCATTTGCAAAGGGCGAATATATGGACGAATTTCTCGACATCACCCCGGGTTCGCTCAGCTTTCTCGGACTTATGAACGATAAAGAAAACAAAGTTTCGCTTCTCATAGACGGGGATATATTAAAAGCCGAGGCTATCGGCGTTCACCCTTGCATAAACACCTCAAGCCTCGCTCTCAAAACAGCAGACATCACCGAAAAAATCATTCCTGCACTCGGACACGAACCAGCAATAGTAAAACTTTAAGCCTCCCGCACGGCTTCTATATGCAGAAGCCGTGCTTTTGTATAGTCGTATGCCGACAGCGGACGGCGGTATGCATCTCTCGTATGTGCCGCAAGAAGAATGTTTTCGGGAGCCGGGGTTCTCCCGACCGAAACTACAAGCAGCGTATGGGTAAAGTCCTCATTGCCGCCATAAGCAAGCTGAACTACATCGCCAATCTCCGTTTGCGAAAAATCTGCCTCATAGCCATACGGTCCTACGCCCTCGTTCTGGGTTATGAACTCATAGAAAAACCGTACACTCGTCCATGAAGGTGACCGCAAGTCGGGCGATATGTAATACCACCCGAGCTCTGAGGAAAAGTTCATAATAAGCGAGCCTGCATATACACATTGAGAAACAAAATTCGTGCAATCGCCGCCTATTTCGTCGAAGCTGTAAAATTCGGGGTTTCTGCGAAATGCCCACCGCCTTGCATACCGTACTGCCTCAAGTCTGTTATATTCCAAAACAAGTCCCCTCCAAAATTTTAATAGGCACAAGGAAAACCTTGTGCCTATTATCATATTCGGATATTTAATTTAAAGTTCCTGTATAAAATTCATCTAAAAGAGCATTGGTATTATCTTCTGAATACTCAAGCTCCGACGAGAAAAGGCGGACTAATTCAACCTGGTCCTCAAACGAAAACTCGCCTTTTTCGAGAAATGCACACAGACCGAGCGCATATACAAGCCATACGCCAAAAACGCAGAAGCACGCGCGCGTTGCGGCATCATCCATATCGGCTGCAGTCGCAAAATGGCGGTATATGAGATAAACCGCAAGCTGTTCATATTCGGTTTCGCGACCTTTCATATATTCGTCAAACTTATCAGCTCTTGCACCGTTAAGAATTTTCAATACCGAAATCTTGTCGCGCCAGGTTTCGTCCATGCATTCAAGCGAAAGGAGAAAATCTACCCAGAACTCTACTCCTCTTTCGGGAAGGTTCGCCCTGCACATATTGAGAACTTCGAAAAGACGCATTCTTATGCTTTTTTCTCTTTTCTGGAGAAGCAAAATCAAAGCATCCCTCAAAGAGAGAATCTTATCATCAAAAGTCGCCTCTTCCGAAAACTCAAGAACGGTTTTCTCTCGTTTTCCGAGAACTATCCTCGCTGCCTCTTCGCAGGAAAGACCAAGCCCTGCCTCAACCCTTCCGCAGATTTCGTTATAAAATCGCGGATGCTCGCGGCAGATATGAGAAATATGCTCCTCACCGAGATTCAGAATTATGTCGCAGAGATTATCCTGATTAAGAAACGGACATCTCTCGTTTTCTGTGAGAATAAATTCAGGAACATCTCCATCTTTTATATTCTCTGAAAGACGCTTCCCCATCTCTCCGCCGACAGAGTCGTAAAACTCCTTCGTCTTTTCATCAATCTCAATTTCCCAGCCAATACAACAGCTGTGGCGACATTCGCCTGCGATACACTTAAATTCTTTATAGTAATCAGGACAAACAAACATGGTTTAGTCGTTGAGGAAGTCGCGGATTGTTCTGTCAACAATTTCATAGCCGATGAAGATGCTTTCCTTATCGACCCACTCCTCGCGTTTGTGAACGCCCCATGCCATACTTCCGCCGATTGTTACGGACGGAACGCCGAGTGAAAGCGGAATATTGCTGTCAGTAGAGCCTGAGCCCGACGGACAAGGAAGCCCGCTTATTTCCTCGCAGATTTTTCTGCAACGCTCTGTAAGAGCCTCAAGCTCCGCTTCGTCAACTCCCTTTCCGCAAGGACGGATTCCGAGAATCTCAACCTCTACCTCAGCATCGTCATTTCTGTTCTTCTCGATTATAGCATTGAAGCTTTCGCGCATCTTTTCAACACACTCGTACTCATCCGAGCGGAACTCATAAAGCATCTCGACTTCCTGTGCGATTGTGTTGACTGATGTGCCGCCGGAGATTGTTCCGACATTATATGTAGTTTTTGAGTTTCCGATGTGCGGAATTTCTACATCATAAAGCTCGCAGATAATTCTTGAGAGCTTTTCGATTGCATTCGGATTTCCAAAAGAACCAAAAGAGTGACCGCCAATAGTCTTCACTGTGACCTTATATCTCTCAGATCCTACAGCCTTGTTTACGATATGATCATAGTTTCCATCAACAGAGATAACAACTTTTACTCTTCCTTCAAAGTCTTTCATAATCTGCTTGATGCCCTTGAGATTTCCAAGACCCTCTTCGCAGGAGTTCATAACGAGAAGCATACCGTGCTTCGGCGTAATATTTTCTTTTGTAAGCTGTCTTGCAATGAACATAAGCTGAACTGCGTGAACCGTATCGTCTGCGATACCGGGGCAGTGAATCTTCTCACCGTCGTCATGATACGGAAGCTCAGTAAGATCCGGAAAAACGACATCGGTATGAGCAAGGAAAACCGTGATGTTATCACCGTCAACATTGCCGAACGGAACTATAACATTCTTCGCTTCATCCTCGTATGCCTTTACGCCGTTCTTCTCAAACCAATCAAGGATAAGGGCAACGCGCTTATCCTCCATACCGCTCGGGGCAGGAGTCTTTGCAACAGCTTCAAGCACATCTAAAAATTCTTTTCTGTCAACCATTTTTGTAAACCTCACTTAATTTTTTACACACTAAGAGAGCTATTTAAAAAATAGCTCTCTTGGGTTCGATATTATTCTGCCGGGGTAAGAGTAATTTCAGGAAGCTCCTCTGACGGAACTTCGCCCTCAGCCTCATGGTCATGACCTTCTTGGCTCTCTGCATCAGCGTCTGCGCCGAGCGGCTTATCTGTTCCGAAAATCTTATGGAGATCCATCTTATCGTAAGCAGCAGTGCGTTCTACTTCGAGAGTCTCTGCAAAAGCAAGAATCTTTTCTCCGAAGAGAGCTGTGCCTATCTGGCTTGTAAAGCCTTCCATATCTGTCTTGATATGGTCTGCTGTGAGCGCATACTTCTTGAGGATGTGGAAACCGTAGTCTGTCTTGACGATGTCAGAAACTGCACCTTCTGCAAGAGCTGCCGAAGCTGCTGAGAATTCTGCAACCATCTGAGTTCCTGTCGGAGTGAAGCCGTCCTTATCCATAATATATCCGCCCTTGTTTGACTGCATTCCCGGGTCCTCGCCGAATTCAGCAACGAGAGCATCAAAGTCTTCGCCTGCTTTTGCGCGCTTTGCGATGTCCTCTGCCTTTGCCTTCTTCTCTGCAAAGTCAGCATCTGCTTCTTTTGCCATAACGAGAACATGCTTTATGCAGAAGTAATCTTTTGAGAACTGCTCTGCCATAGCCTCTGCTGTCGGAGCATACTTGCCTTCACCCGTAAAGAGCTGGCTATATACCTTTGAATAAAGAAGCTGACTTGTCATAACATAGTCATAGAACTCTTCGTTCATGCCCTGTTCCTTGAGCTTCTTGAGGAATTCTTTCTTTCCGCCGTCAGTTTCAATCTGAGATTTTTTAGTCTCTTTCAAATAATCTTTGTCTTCCTTATCAAGCTCAATTCCCTCAGCCTTTGCGAAAGCGTGTACGGACTCGAACTCCTTGATAACAGTCTCTGCCTGACCCTTAAGCAAATCTGCACCGGTCTGACCCTCTGCAATCTCCATATCAAGCATCTGAACAAGAGAGAAACCGTTACTCTGCTGGAAAATCAAATCAGCATAAGAAATAGCAGCTGATGCGATATTCTCTGAAATGTTTGAATCGCCAATCTTCATAACCGTCGTAGCACCGCAGCCTGCCAAAACTGAGCAAAGCATAACCGCTGCAAGTACCAAAGATAAAAGTCTCATTTTTTTCATTTTCATATCTCCTTTACATAAGACATATCACTTTACTGATTATATCAAAAATATTCACAAATTGCAAACAAAACATTGTAAATATTTTATATACAAAAACTGCGAAACCGAACTTCGGCTTCGCAGTTTATAATTAAAACTCGATTTTCTTTTCGATGTATGCTGCAAGGTCTGTGATTGCAACTCTTTCCTGCTGCATTGTGTCACGGTCGCGGACTGTAACGCAACCGTCCTCTTCGCTCTCGAAGTCGTAAGTGATACAAAGAGGAGTTCCGACTTCGTCCTGACGGCGATAGCGCTTACCGATAGAACCTGCATCGTCAAAGTCAACCATGAACTTCTTTGCAAGGTCAGCATAAACCTTTCCTGCATTCTCAGAAAGCTTCTTTGAAAGCGGAAGAACTGCAGCCTTGAAAGGCGCAAGGTACGGATGGAGACGGAGAACAACGCGGACATCGTTCTTCTCTGCATCGACAACTTCTTCGTCGTATGCTTCGCAGAGGAATGCAAGAGCTACACGGTCACAACCGAGTGACGGCTCAACAACATAC
>JAZTWZ010000037.1:0-10204 GCA_045636165.1 Eubacteriales bacterium | reverse complement strand
ACCTTAACGGACTTATAAAACCCTCATCCGGAACAATTCTTTACGACGGCGAGGACATCTTCAAATCGCGCGAATTCACTCGCGAATGCCGTTTTAAAATAGGGCTTGTTCTCCAGTATCCCGAATACCAGCTTTTTGAGGAAACGGATTATGCCGATATCGCATACGGCCCGAAAAACATGGGGCTTTCAGAGGAGGAAATTGACGAGAGAGTCCTCGAAGCTGCGCGATTTGCAGGTCTTTCAGAAGACCTGCTTCCGCTTTCACCGTTTGAGCTTTCGGGCGGTCAGAAGCGTCGCGTTGCAATAGCAGGAATTATCGCAATGCGTCCGCGCGTTCTTATTCTCGACGAACCGACAGCAGGTCTTGACCCCGTCGGACGAGAAGACCTTCTCGCGCATATCCGCGCATACCGCGACGAAACCGGTGCCGCTATTGTTATCGTTTCTCACAGCATGGAGGATATCGCATCCGTCGCTGACCGTCTTATCGTTATGAACGAGGGTAAGATTATGCTCTCGGGCATGACACAGGAAGTTTTCTCACATTCCGAAGAACTTCTCAGCGCAGGTCTCGACCTTCCGCAGGTAACTCATATAATAAACGCACTTAAGCAGAAAGGAATCAATCTTCCCGATTCTGTTTATACCGTAGAGCAGGCTGTTTCTGCAATTCTTGAGGCGAGAGGTGGTATAAAATGATTAAAGATATTTCTCTCGGTCAGTATTTCCCCGGAACAAGCCTTGTCCACAAGCTTGACCCCAGAACAAAGCTCATTCTTACGATTTTGTTCATCGTCTCGCTCTTTATGTGCAACGGAGTCATCCCGTATGCGATTATGGCACTGTTTCTTATCTCCGTCATATTTATAACAAAAATCAGCTTCCGTCTTATTTTAAAAAGCTTAAAGCCGATTTTCATACTCCTGATTTTCACATCAATTCTCAATATATTCTATTCGACCGAGGGGCGTGTTCTTCTTTCACTCGGAGAGGTCGTTATTACGACAGGCGGTGTCTACACTGCTCTTTTCATGACGGTAAGAATCATTCTTCTCGTTGTCGGAACTTTCGTTATGCTCTCTTATACGACTTCTCCGATAATGCTCACAGACGGACTTGAAACTCTACTCTCCCCTCTTAAGAAAATCAAGTTCCCCGTTCACGAACTTTCAATGATGATGTCTATCGCGCTCCGTTTTATTCCGACGCTTATTGAGGAAACGGACAAGATTATGTCAGCGCAGAAATCTCGCGGTGCTGCCTTTGAAACAGGCGGAATCATAAAAAGAGCAAAGGCTCTCATCCCCGTTCTCATTCCGCTTTTCATCAACGCTTTCCGCCGTGCTGACGACCTTGCACTCGCGATGGAATGTCGCTGTTATCGCGGTGGAGAAGGAAGAACAAGCCTTCATAAGCTCAGCCTCTCTAAAGCTGACTACGCCACATTTTTCGTGTGTATCATTATTTTTGCATTATCGATTTTTCTCTCACATACACTCAAAGCAGGTGTTTTAATATGACGAGAAACATTGCTCTTCTTCTCTCTTATGACGGAAGAGATTACCACGGCTGGCAGAGCCAGGCAAATTCGCGCAGTATTCAGGATACTCTGAACTCCGCCGTTTCCTCTCTCTTCAACGAAGAAATAAAGGTTGTCGGCTGCGGACGGACTGACACGGGCGTTCACGCAAAAAACTATGTCGCTTCTCTCCGTACAAGCTCAAATGTTCCAATCGAAAAAATTCCTTTTGGTGTCAATGCATATCTTCCTAAGGATATTTCGGTAAGGCAGGCGTTTGAGGTTTCTCCCGATTTTCATCCTGTTCATTCCTGCATCAGAAAAGAATATACTTATTATATATATTCAGCTTCGGTTCACGACCCGTTTCTCAACGGGCGCGCGCTTCACACGCGACTTCCGCTTAACCTTGAGCTTATGCAGACTGCTGCAGATGCCTTTGTGGGAAAACACGATTTTTCGGCAGTCAGAAGTCTTGGAACACCTGTGAAATCAACCGTTCGCGAAATTTTCTGCTGTGAGATTTCAAAAGAAGGAAAGCTTGTCTCAATTAAAATCGCGGCAGACGGTTTTCTCTATAATATGGCACGAGCAATCGTCGGAACACTTCTTGATGTCTCCGCAGGAAAAATTCCTGCAGACTCAATCTCCGACATTCTTCTCTCAAAGGACCGTTCGCGTGCCGGTGCGACTGCCCCTGCACACGGTCTTTATATGACGGATATCACCTACCCCGAACATTTCGGAATTACTATATGATACTCCACCAAACAAGGAGGAAGTTAAAATGGCAAAAAAACAAAGCGACAAAAAACGACTCTCAGGCCGTTTTGCAATATTCATAACACTTTTGCTTGTTGTCTGCACGGTTGTCCTTTTAAATAACCGATTCAGTTCAGGATCATTGCGCCGTGTTGCATACTGGATATTCAACGGCGTCCGTGCAGATGCTACCGAGGTTACGGTAAGCTTTGATGCCAATAACTTCAACCGTTTCAATCTCCTTTCAGGAAACCTTTGTGTCGTATCCCCCGATGAGATTTCTGTTTCAAAGTTATCGGGAAAGGAACTTTTTACCTCTCCCGTTATACTCCGGAACCCTGCAATCTCCTCTTCAAACTCGCATTTTATCGCTTATGACCTCGGCGGGCTCAACTTCTATGTTGCAAACAAGAAAGGTATTCTCTTCTCCGACTCGACCGAGTCAAAAATCATAAACGCCAATATGAACAGCGCAGGTGCTTTTTCTCTCGTCACAGACAGCGAAGATTCAAAATCTCTCGTTACTCTCTATGACTCTTCTTTCAAGCCGATTTATAAATTCCATTCTTCGGATAAGTATGTTTTTGATGCGGCTATTTCTCCAAACTCAAAATCTGCAGCAATTTTAACTTATGGAACAAACAACGGAGAATTTGAAAGCTTGCTTTCTCTCTGCAAGATTGACTCGGACGGTTTCTACGCGCAAGCTACGCTTGGAAGCTCCGTTCCCCTCTCTGTTTCTTATCACTCCGACAGAAAAATCTTTGTAACCTGCGATGACCGCGCAATTCTCTTCGGAAATGATGCATCCGTTCTTTCCGAAATTCCGTTTGACGGACTCGCGATGAAGGCGTCTGACTCAGCTCCCGGAAACCATACGGCAATTCTTCTTGACAATTATGAAAACGGCGGAAACACCCGTGTCCTTTTTGTCGGCGGTGACGGCTCGCTTACAGGCTCGCTCGACTTTGACGAGGATATTTATTCAATCTCCTGTGCAGGAGATTATACCGCTCTCCAGTTTTCTGACAAATGCGCGGTATATAAAAAGGATATGTCTCTCCATTGCGAATTCAAAACTACGGCAGATGTATCCCGATGCATTGCAAACTCCGACGGTTCTGTTATCTGCATAAGTAATAACTTTGCTACTCTTTATGTCAAATAGGAGGCTTTTATGAGTTTACCGAATGCAATAATTATTGATATACTTACTGTTGCCATAATTCTGGTATCGGCTCTCCTCGGAAGACGCCGCGGTCTTATAAAAACGATTTCGGGTATAGTTGCTCTAATTCTCGCATTTTCTCTCGCAGGAACATTTGCCAACATTGCAGCTCCCGTCGTTTCGGAAAAGTATGTCGCGCCGTACATCTCGGGCGAAATAAAAGGGAACTCGGAAGTTTCTCCCGAAACCGCAGCGCAGAACCCGAGCGAGCTTTCAGAAGTTTTTACAAAGCTCGGAATCCCCGAAAACATAATTTCAGATGCAATCGGCGATGTTTCAAAGGCTCTTACCCAGAGCATTGTTGAGCCGCTTACTGCGATAACAAATACAGTCGCGTATAAGATTACTCACAGCGTTCTGTTTATCGTTTTCTTCCTTCTCCTGCTTCTTGCATTCAAACTTATATTCAAGCTTGTTAACCTTGCCTCGCGTCTTCCGGGAGTCAATTTCATAAACAAAACGCTCGGACTTATTTTAGGACTTATTTTTGGTTATCTTATAGTTATCGCGCTTTCCTATACTTTAAAAAAAGCAGGACTTTACATTACCGAGGAATTAATCGGAGAAACTGTCGTTTTGAAGTTCCTTTCATCACTTTCTCCTTTTTCATCATTTTTAAAATAAGAAAACAACTATGTCAAGGAAGTTGAAGCCATGAATTTACCTAACCTACTTTCAATCGTAAGAATGTGTCTCGTCCCGGTCTTCATCGCGTTCTTTTTCTCCGACCTTCCGTATGCACATACGCTTGCCGCGTGTGTATATGCCGTCGCAGGAATCACCGATGTTTTAGACGGTATCATTGCGAGAAAATTCAACTTGATAACCCGTCTCGGCAAGATTCTCGACCCTCTCGCCGATAAAATGATGACAATTACCGTTTTTGTCTGCATTACCTCGGTCGGTCTTATTCCGTGGTGGGCGATTGCTTTGATTTTCGCAAAAGACTTACTTCTCGTCCTCGGCGGCGTTAAGCTGTACCGCGAAATGTCCGCTGTTTTCCAGTCAAACATTCTCGGAAAGCTTGCAACAGTTTTCCTCGTTATTGGCGGATGCTCAATTCTTCTGTTTGAGAATTTCATTACCTCTGCGATTAAAACTGTCTTTTCCGTTATGGCAATACTCCTCTCATTCTTAGCTTTCTTCAGCTATCTCTATCAATATTTCAAATTCAGAAAATCACACGAAACTACATCGTTTTAATTTACAAAAAAGGATTGGTATTTCAAAATGCAACCTACTTTATGCAGCAGATGCAAGAAAAACCTTGCTGTTATATTTGTTACGAAAATGGAAGGCGAAAACTCCGTCAGCGAAGGGCTTTGCCTTAAGTGTGCAAAGGAGCTTGGAATAAAGCCCGTTGATGACCTTATGTCAAAGCTCGGCATCTCTGATGAGGAGCTTGACGCGATGACAAGCGAAATGATGGGTATTCTTGGCGAGGGCGGAGAGGATCTCCCCATGCTCACAGACGAAGGTGACGAGGATGCAGACGGAAAAACCGCAACCTTCCCCTTCCTTAACAAGCTCTTCGGAAACATGCCGCAGTCTCCGTCACCTGAAGCGGAAACTCCGTCTTCTGACAAAACCAAGTCCGACGGCAAAAAGGCTACGAAATACAAGCATCTTGATAACTTCTGCATTTCTCTTACAGAGCGTGCAAAAGAAGGAAAGCTTGATAGAATCGTAGGCCGTGATTCCGAAATTGAGCGCGTTATTCAGATTTTAAACCGCCGCCAGAAAAATAACCCCTGCCTTACCGGTGAACCCGGTGTCGGCAAAACCGCAATAGCAGAGGGGCTTGCAATACGAACAATTGAAGGCGCGGTTCCCGGAAAGCTTCGCGACAAGGAAATTTTCCTTCTCGACCTCACCTCTCTCGTTGCCGGAACTCAGTTCCGCGGTCAGTTTGAGAGCCGTATGAAGGGTCTTATTGACGATATAAAGAAAAAAGGCAATGTTATTTTAGTTATCGATGAGGTTCACAATCTCGTCGGTGCAGGCGATGCCGAAGGCTCCATGAACGCCGCAAACATCTTAAAACCTGCTCTTTCGCGCGGCGAGATTCAGGTTATCGGCGCGACAACCTTTGCAGAATACAGAAAGCACATCGAAAAGGACAGCGCTCTTGAGCGCAGATTCCAGACAGTTATAGTCAACGAGCCGTCAATTGACGAAACTGTTGACATCATCCGCGGAATCGCTCATTACTACGAAGAATACCACGGTGTCCGCATAACTGATGATATTGCACGACTTGCCGTTATCCTCTCTGAGCGATATATTACGGACCGTTTTCTCCCCGATAAGGCTATCGACCTTATTGACGAAGCGTGTTCTGACTTAAACCTCACAAACAAGAGCATTTCCGAGCGAGCGGAAATTGCGCGTAGTCTCAAGAAAATTGAGGATGAACGCGATGCTCTTACCGGAGACAATTCGGATAAGGCTTTTGAACGACTTGCGCTTTTAAAAAGCGATGAATGCAGACTCCTAGAAAGAAAGGAAGAGCTTGAACGCGAACCCGTTCCTGAGCTCACAGATGAGAACCTCGCAAAGATAATAGAGCTCTGGACAAAAATTCCTGCTTCAGCTATACGCGAAACCGAGTTCAAGCGTCTTTCAGAGCTTGAAGATCGTCTTAAGGCGCGCATAATCGGTCAGGACGAGGCAGTCTCTGCAGTAGCTGCTGCGATAAAACGTAACCGCGTCGGCATCTCTCCGAAAAGAAAGCCCGTTTCTTTCCTCTTTACCGGCTCGACAGGTGTCGGAAAGACCGAGCTTGTAAAGTGTCTCGCGGCTGACCTTTTCAATTCGCCCGAATCACTTATCCGCCTCGATATGTCCGAGTTTATGGAGAAGCACGCCGTTTCAAAGCTCATCGGCGCACCTCCCGGATATGTCGGTTATGATGAGGCAGGACAGCTTACGGAAAAGATTCGAAGAAAGCCGTATTCAGTCGTTTTGTTTGACGAAATCGAAAAGGCGCATCCCGATGTCCTGAACATCCTTCTCCAGATTCTCGACGACGGCAGAATCACCGACTCGCAGGGTCGCGAGGTCAATTTTGAGAATGTAGTTATCGTTATGACATCAAACGCAGGCAGCCAGTTCAAGACGGGCACGGTAGGTTTTTCCGAGACCGCCGCAACGCAGAACCGTGAGCGCGTTATGAAGGCTCTTTCCGATTTCCTGCGCCCTGAATTCATAAATCGAATTGACGAGATAGTTGCCTTCAATTCCCTCTCAAAAGAGAACTTCAAAGCTATCGCAAAGATTATGCTCTCTGACCTTACAGCTTCACTTGCAGAAAAAGGTATGACGCTCTCTTTTGATGAAAGCCTCACAGATTATCTCGCCGAGAAATCGTTCTCCGAAAAATACGGTGCGAGAAACCTTCGCCGACTTATACAGAAAGAGCTTGAGGATGCTATCGCAAACCTTATAATCGAAAATTACGAAAAGAAAATACAGATTATCAAGGTTTCTGTTAATGACGGCTCCTTGAGCATAGGTATTGCTTAATGAACATCCAGATTTACGGTGCAAAAAGCTGTTTTGATACAAAAAAAGCAGAGCGCTACTTCAAAGAAAGAAGAATAAAATTCCAGTCGGTTGACCTTCCGCGCTTCGGGCTCTCCCCCAAGGAATTTGAGCTTGTAAAAAGCAAGGTCGGGCTTGATGCGATGATAAACAAAAAGGCAAAAGGATACGCCGAAAGTTTTATTGAATATCTCGCGACAGATTCTGCAAAGATAGAAAAGCTTATGGAAAGCCCGGGTCTTATCGTAACGCCGATAGTTAGAAACGGACGAGAAATAACTCTCGGCTACGCTCCTGAAATCTGGAAAAATTGGGAATAAGAACCCTACCCAACAACGCAATCGAAGATTGTTGCTGGTTCCCGGGCCCGGGAACCCTGTTGTTTGCACAATAAAACTTACAGCTATCGGAAATCCGATAGCTGTACTACTTAAAACGGAGGAATAACATGAAAATCTCTTGTGCTTTTTTTGACCTTGACGGAACTCTCCTCAATTCAAAAAACAGAATTTCCGAGACCGACCTCGCTACCCTTCGCGATTTGAGCCGTGAAGGTGTCAAGATTGTTATTGCAACAGGTCGTTCCGTTCTTCAGATAAAAGAGTATGTGGCAACACTCGGACTTTCCGACCCGGTTATAACCTGCAACGGCGGCGTTATACTCAATCCGTCAACAGGCGAAATCATACAGGAGAAGTTTCTCCTCCCCTCTGATGCTATGACGGTACTTTCAGACCTCAGAAAAGAAGGTGCAGACTATCTTTTCTACACCCGCGACTACATTTATCACGCACCAAACAGCAAGCGCATAGACTTTTACAAGGCGTATAATGAAACTATTCCTGAGGAGCACCGAGTCCCGATGAAGAATGCTTCTGAGTATCCGGAAGAGGCAGAATACCGTAATATACACAAACTTCTCATAAGCGATGACATTGAGAAGATCCCCCAGTTTTATGCCCGTTGGGGCGGCAACACCTCTCTTAGCTTTGTCTGCTCGGGCAAAGGACTCATTGATGTCATGCGCAAGGAAACCTCAAAAGGACGGGCACTCAAGCTTCTTGCTGAGTATTTTGATATCCCGATTTCTGAGACTGTTGCTTTCGGCGACAGTCCGAATGATGAGGAAATGTTAAAAGCTGCAGGTTTTTCCGTTGCAATGGGCAACGCAAGCGACGATATTAAAAAAATCGCCGACTTCGTCACGAAATCAAACGATGATTTTGGAATTACATACGCATTTGACTATATAAAAAGTGTATAAAAAAACGGAGTAGCCAAGCTACTCCGTTTTTGTTTTACTTAAAAGAACTTCTTGATAATGTCAGATGCCTTTGTCTCATCGGCGCTGATTGTAATTACAAAGTCAATTCCGTTCTCTTCGCCGAACTTATCTGCCCAGAGAAGGAAGTCTTCTGTCTGCTTCTCAAAATCACACTTTGAAACCTTGTAAAGGCTATCGATAAAAACCTTTGAAAGGTCGAAGTTTGAAGAATGCATACCACAGATGAATGCCTTGAGATGCTCATAGCTCTCAATAAAGTAGCCCGAAACATCAACCAAGCGAGCCTTATGACTTATATCGTATGTAAGCTTTGTACCACGCTCGATGCAAACTGCTGTCAATTCTTCAGCTGCAGCCTTGTTGGTAAGCTCAATAATCTGTTTTGTCTTTCCATGACCCTGAAGTCCCATAATTACGCGAACCATAGTCCACTCCTAACTCCGCAAAATGCGGTCCTCGCTTTCACGGCAAGCGATTGCCGAATTTCAACCTTACGAGGGTTGAGTTTCTCTGACTATATGATAACACATTTTAGACAAAATCTCAATACGATATTTTAATATTTTTGTTATTTTTCCAAAATTTCTTTTCTGAGCTCTTCATAGCCCGGTTTTCCGAGAAGCGCAAACATATTTTTCTTATACGCCTCAATTCCCGGCTGATTAAACGGATTAACCCCGAGAACATATCCCGAAAGACCGCAGGCAAACTCAAAGAAATATACGAGATATCCAAAACACTCAGCATCTGAGCCGGAAAGCTCAATCGTCATATTCGGAGTTTTTCCGTCACGATGTGCAATCGCCGTTCCCTTGTATGCGTTTTCATTTACAAACGCAACATCGTGTCCCGCAAGGTAATTAAGACCGTCAAGATCTTCGTCGTTTTCAGGAATTGCTATCGCAGCCTTCGGTTTCCCTATTGAAACGAAGGTCTCCTGCAACATTCTCTCGCCTTCCTGAATATACTGCCCTATTGAATGAAGGTCTGCAGAAAATTCGACAGATGCCGGAAAAATCCCAAGACCGTCTTTTCCTTCACTCTCGCCGAAAAGCTGCTTCCACCACTCAGCCATAAAATGGAATCTCGGCTCAAAGCAAGCAAGAACCTCAATCTTCTTTCCCTTTTGATACATAATATTACGGCAAGCAGTATAAGCCCAGGCAGGGTTAGTCAGATCTTTTGTCGAAACAAGCTCTTCTGACGCCTTTTTCGCGCCAGAAAGTGCAGCATCGACGTCTATTCCTACTACTGCCATCGGAAGAAGACCTACAGCCGTAAGAACAGAATATCTGCCACCTATGTTGTCCGGAATTACAAATGTTTCATACCCTGCATTATCAGCAAGGTTCTTGAGAGCACCGCGCGCCTTACCAGTCGTTACGAATATTCTTTCTTTTGCCGCTTCTTTTCCGTATTTCTTTTCAATAAGCGCTTTAAAAATACGGAAAGCTATGGCAGTCTCTGTTGTTGAGCCTGATTTTGAAATGACATTTATAGAGAAATCGCGCTCACCAATAATACTTATAACTTCGTTTATATAGTCGGTGCTTAAGTTATTCCCGACAAAATACACCTCGGGGTCCTCTCCACCGTGCTGATTCGTAAAACTCCCCTTTATAAACTCAATCGCGGCACGCGCACCGAGATAAGATCCGCCGATTCCGACAACTACCAGAACATCTGAGTTTTCTCTTATCTTCTTTGCAGAAAGCTTTATTCGGGAGAGTTCTTCCATATCAACATTCCCGGGAAGCGTAAGCCATCCGAGAAAATCAGAACCCTCGCCCGTACCGTTGACAAGCGTTTCATGAGCCTTTTCAAGACGCGGCAAAAAGCCATTCAATTCATCAACCGAAATAAAA
>JAZTWZ010000036.1:0-8599 GCA_045636165.1 Eubacteriales bacterium | reverse complement strand
GTATCGACCGCGATATGTCGGCTATTGAGTATGGCAGAGAACTTTTCAAAGATAATTCGAATGTTCATTTTATAAAAGGCGATTTTTGTGACATACCTGAATTGGTATTGGAGAAGGTGGATGGAATACTTCTTGACCTCGGTGTTTCGTCCCCCCAGCTTGATGAATCCGAGCGCGGATTTTCATATATGGCAGACGGTCCTCTTGACATGAGAATGGACCAGAGCCAGAGCCTTACAGCGTTTGATATCGTAAACGGTTGGAGCTTTGAAGAGATAAAAAAGATTCTCTTTGAGTACGGCGAGGAAAGATACTCCGCTAAGATTGCTTCGGCGATTGTAAGAGAACGCGAGAAGAAAGAAATCGTCTCAACCCTTCAGCTTGTGGATATTATAAAAGGTGCGATGCCGGCTCCTGCGCTTCGTGAGAAGCAGCATCCTGCAAAACGCTCTTTTCAGGGTCTTCGGATAGCTGTCAACAACGAACTCGGCGAGATAGAAGCTTTTCTTTCAAAGCTTCCCGATATGCTGAAAGTTAATGGTAGAGCAGTTATAATAACCTTCCACTCGCTTGAGGACAGACTCGTTAAACATGCATTCAAAACAGCAGAAAACCCTTGCACATGTCCGCCACAGATTCCGGTTTGTGTGTGCGGAAAGAAGCCGACACTGAAGATTCTGACTTCAAAACCCGTGCTTCCGACAGATGATGAAATTGAAAAGAATCCGCGGTCCCGTTCAGCAAAGGTGCGTGCGGCGAAGCGGCTATAGAAAGGAAAGTCTAAAATGCAGGCAGTTATTGAAAAAACAACTACATACGACCTTTCGAGATTTGACAGAACAGCCGCAAAAAATGAAGAAAAGACCGCAGTAAAAGCAAAGGCAAAGACGAGAGCGAAAACATCAATAAGCTCGTTTTCGGTGTTCTCGGCAATCGTTACCTTTGTTATGCTTGCTTCTCTCTTGTTTTCGTATGTAGGGCTTACGGAAGCTTCTGATATAAACAGAAAGAGCTATGCAGAGCTTGAAGATCTCCGTGAAGAGATTCAGATGCTTGAAATTGAGCGCAACCAGCGCATGGGTGCTCTTCAGGTTCGTGACTGGGCGGTTACGAAGCTTGGTATGAGCAAGATTGATAAATCGCAGATTACTTATGTTACGACCTCCGGTGGCGACAGATTTGAACACGGCGCCGAGGAGAAAAGGGAAACTCCGAGACTCGTTACGGGACTTATAAAGGGCTTTTCCACTATTGTTGAGTTCATAAACTAAAGGGAATATTGTGAGTGTCTGAACAATATAAATTACAGACAGAAAGATTAGCGGAGTTTGTTATCACATTCTCCGCATTGTTAATATACTTGGGGTGATTTAAAAATGGCAAGAAAGGGTCCTTCGAATAAAATACTTCGCAGAATAATTGTTTGTATGGTGCTTTTTATCGTCGTTGGCTTCCTTCCTCTTGCAGGTGCGCTTGTAAAAACGCAGCTTATCGAATACAAGAAATACCAGGCGAAAGCGATAGAACAGCAGACCCGTGACACAGTCATTACGCCGAAGCGCGGTGTAATTTATGACCGCAATATGAAAGAAATTGCGGTAAGCGCAACAGCTGAAACCGTGTTTATCTCACCTGCCGAGATGGAAGATGACGAGGCGAGAAAACTTGCGTCAAAAGTCCTTTCGGAAACACTTGAGCTTGAGTATGACGACATATTCAAGAAAACAGAAAACAAGAAAAGCTATTACCAGGTAATCAAGAAGAAAATCGGTATCGAAGAGGCAACGCGCCTTCGCGAAGCTATAAAAGAGAATAAGGTCAAGGGAATACACCTTGCCGAGGATACAAAACGCTATTATCCTTACGGAAGCTTCGCGTCGCAGGTCATCGGCTTCTGCGGAGACGATAACTCGGGCCTTTTCGGAATTGAAATGAAATACGAAAATACTCTCAAGGGAATGCCGGGAAGAGTTATTGCGGCGAAGAATGCACGCGGAACAGCTATGTCGTTCCAGTATGAGGAGTATTACGATGCACAGAACGGACAGAATGTAGTTCTGACTATTGACGAAACTATCCAGCAGGTGCTTGAAAATCACCTTCAGACTGCTGTTATCGACGGAAAGATTGAAAACCGCGGTGCAGGTATTGTTTATAACATAAAGACGGGCGAGATTCTCGCTATGGCGACAATGGGCGATTTTGACCTTAACGATCCGTTCCTGATTACGGATGAAGGGGCGCTCAAGAGAATTGAGGAAGCTCCTGAAGAGGAGAAGTCAAAAACCCGTTCAAATGAGCTTCAGGCATCGTGGAGAAACAAATTCATATCCGATGCTTATGAACCGGGTTCTGTTTTCAAGATTCTTACGGTCGCGATGGGTTATGAAGAGGGCGTTGTAAACGAAAACTCAACCTTTGAATGCCCGGGTGCAACCCGTGTTGCGGACCGCCTTATCCACTGCTGGAAGCGCGAAGGACACGGAAAAAATATAAGTCTTTCGCAGGCGCTTGAGAAATCGTGTAACTGCTCGCTCATGAGCATAGTTGCAAAAGTGGGAAACGAGAAGTTTTATGACTACTGCGAAGCTTTTGGGCTTCTTGATAAGACAGGTGTTGACCTTATCGGTGAAGCAGGAGGCTACTTCTTCAACGAAAAGGACTTCAAGAACCCGAAAAACAAGGTAAGTCTCGCGGTTGCATCGTTCGGACAGACCTTTAAGGTAACTCCGATGCAGATGGTATGCGCGGTTGGTGCTGTTGTAAACGACGGAAAGCTCATGAAGCCGCATATCGTAAAAGAAATAGTTGATGACAACAAGATTGTTATATCCAAGAACGAACCTGAAATAGTCCGTCAGATTATTTCGGAAAAAACTTCTGACTTTATAAATAAGTCTATAGAAGAAACTGTTGCAACGGGAACAGGTAAAAACGCAAGAGTTTCCGGATATCGCATAGGTGGAAAGACGGGAACCTCGGAAAAGGTTGACGAGTACACCGCAGAGGAAGGAAAGAAGTATATTGCATCCTTCTTCGGCGTCGCTCCGATGGAGGATCCCGAGATTGCGATACTCGTAATGCTTGACACTCCGCGAGGAATTTACCTTGAGGGTAGCCAGCTCGCAGCTCCTGTTGCAGGAAAGGTTTTTGCTGAAATTCTCCCGTATCTCGGCTTTGAGCCGACTTATACGGCGGATGAGCTTATGGGCTCAATCTCGACAATGCCGAATCTCATCGGCGGAACAAGCGAAAGCGTTAACCGCCTTCTCAGTACGAACAGAAACTATTCGTCATTCATACTCAAGAATGTCGGAGACGGTCAGTATGTAACCGACCAGCTCCCGGCAGAGGGTGCGAAGATTCCGAACAACTCGACAATAGTTATTTACTTCGGCGGAAAAGCTGACAGTGAAAAGGTAGCGATGCCAAAGGTAATCGGACTTACGCCCGAAGCTGCAAACAGAGCGATAACGAACGCAGGTCTCTACATGAAAGCAAACGGAGCTGTGGATAAACGCTCGGGAAGCGTCGGCGCTACAAAGCAGCAGTATCCTGAGGGAACGATGCTCACGCGCGGAAGTGTTGTCGAAGTTGAATTCTATGATATAAACGGTGTATCCGAAGGAATTTCAAGATAATTTCAATTAAACCGCGATGCGGGAAAGGAGAATGAGCCATGAAGCTTTGTGAAGTTTTAGAGGGAATTGATGTAATTTCTGCAGAAGTTGATATGAATACAGAGATTGAAGGCGTTGAATGCGATTCTCGAGCAGTTTCGCGAAATGGCTTGTTCGTAGCAATCCGCGGTTATGAGACGGATGGAAATAAGTTTATCGGAAAAGCCACAGAAAACGGCGCAACGGTCGTAATAACTGACAATAAAAAGTATGCAACAAAATCTCGCATACTAGTAAAAGATGCAAGACGCGCACTAGCGCTTGCGGCGAAGAATTTCCATAAAAACCCGACATCCGATATGAAGGTTATCGGTGTTACGGGAACAAACGGTAAGACAACGGTTACATATCTCATAAAGCATTGCCTTGAAAAGGAAGGACATAAATGCGGCCTTATCGGAACAAACCAGAATATGATAGGTGACGAGATTATCGAAACCGAGCGCACAACGCCCGAATCTAACGCGCTGTGGAAGCTTTTTGCGAAGATGCGTGACGCCGGATGCGAGTATGTAATCATGGAAGTTTCGTCTCACTCGCTTGAGCTTTCGCGTGTTTGCGGAATAGAGTTCTATGTCGGAGCATTTACAAATCTCACGCAGGATCACCTTGATTTCCATAAAACTATGGAGAATTACGAAAAAGCAAAGGCGAAGCTCTTTGAGGTTTCTCGCTTCGGTGTAATAAACTACGATGACGAAGCTGGAAAGAGAATAGCAAAGGATGCAAGGTGTGAGGTTGTTACATATTCTACGAAAAGCTCGAATGCAGACTTTGTTGCAAAGAGCATAAACTACAACCCGGCGTCTGTAAGCTTTGCATTTGTCGGAATTGATATGATAAACCGCGTTGAACTCGGCATTCCCGGAGATTTTTCGGTTTATAACGCTATGTGCGCTATAAGTGTTCTCTTAAAATGCGGTCTTTCAATTGAGAATATCGCAGCATCTCTCTCTGAAATATCCGGCGTAAAGGGAAGGGCAGAGGTTGTACCGACAAATACAGATTATACTGTTATGATAGACTATGCTCATTCTCCCGATGGGCTTGAGAACATTCTCGAAACGGTAAAGAAAACCTGTGAGAGGAGAGTTGTTCTTGTGTTTGGTTGCGGAGGCGACCGCGACAGAACAAAAAGACCCATAATGGGAAATATTGCGGCGCGTCTTTCAGATGTCGTTATCGTGACTTCTGACAACCCCAGATGCGAAGAGCCTGAGAAGATAATCGACGATATCGTTCCCGGAATTCTTAAGGAAAGAAACGACTATATAAGAATATCTGACAGAAGAGAAGCTATCTGCCACGCTCTCGATATTGCAGAGGCAGGAGATACCGTGCTTCTTGCCGGCAAGGGACACGAAACATATCAGGAGATAAATCATATAAAGCATCATTTGGATGAGCGCGAAATAGTAAAAGAACATCTTTTTGGAGAAAAGGTATGAAAACGATGAAAGCATCATACGCGACAAGCTTATGCGGCGGAAAACTTATAGGAGAAGATACTCTCTTTACCGGAATAACACGCGATAACCGTGAGGTTTCAGGTGGAGAGATGTTTGTTGCGATTCGTGGAGAGAACTTCGACGGTCACGATTTTGCCGCTTCTGCTTCGGAAAAGGGCGCATCGGTGCTTTTGGTGTCAAAGGAAATCTGCGGTGTTTCGGCTTCGCAGATTCTGGTTTCGGATACTGTAAAGGCGATGGGAGACATCGCTGCAGGATATCTCAAGACTCTTCCTGCAAAGCGCGTATGTATAACCGGAAGTGTCGGAAAAACGACTACAAAGGAAATGTGCGCTGCTGTTCTCGCTGCAGGCTTTAAAACCCATAAGACGGGTGGGAATTTCAATAACAATATCGGTCTTCCGCTTACGGTTTTCGGAATGGACGAAAGCCACACGGCAGCAGTTCTTGAAATAGGAACAAACCACTTCGGAGAGATTCTTCCGCTTGCGCTTATTGCAAACCCCGATGCAGCGATAATAACGGCAATCGGAGAAAGCCACCTCGAAGCATTTGGAACAAAAGAAGGCGTTCTTCGCGAGAAAATCGAGATTCTTCGCGGACTTAAGGAAAGCGGAGTTGCAATACTCAACGGTGACGATCCTCTTCTCTGGGGAATGAGGGATAAAATCTCTCACAGAGTTGTATGGTTCGGAACGGAAAACGAAGAATGCGACATATTTGCAGATATTCTCGAAAACGGAGTGTATGAGGCGCGCTTTACCGTTCGCGGTTCAGATACAGAATTTCTGATTACCTGCGGCGGAATGCACAATATCCGCGATGCTCTTGCGGCGATCGCGGCAGGACGCGAGTTCGGAATGGATGATAGTTCTATTGCAAAAGGTCTTTCGCAGTTTAAAAATACAGGTATGCGTCAGGATGTATTTGAGCATAACGGAGTAACGATAATCCGCGACTGTTATAATGCAAACCCTGACTCGATGAGGGCATCAATCTCACTTCTTTCAGAAATGAAAGTAAACGGCAGAAAAATATGCGTTCTCGGCGATATGCTCGAGCTTGGGGAGAATGCAGAAGTGCTTCACGAAAATATCGGAGAGGTTGCAGCGACGTGTGCCGATAAGGTGTTCGTAACCGGCGATTTTGCAGATTGTTACTTGAGAGGCGCAGGCGATAAAGCGCTCTCATTTGTTGATAAGGAAAGCCTTGCAAAAGCTCTTGAGGGAGAGTTGCAGACAGGCGATGCGGTGCTTGTAAAAGGAAGCTACGGAACAAAGATGTGGCAGGTAATTGAATATCTGCAGGGAGAAAGGAAATAAAAGATGCTTATTGAATATATTGCGGCGGCGCTCATCAGCTTTTTCATTACATATCTTTTTGGGAAAATCTTAATTCCGTATCTCAGAAAGCTCAAGTTCGGACAGAAGATACTCGAAATCGGTCCCAAATGGCACATGGATAAGCAGGGAACACCGACAATGGGCGGAATTATGTTTATCGTCGGAATTGCGGCATCTGTTATTCTTGTCGGAATTCCGTATATGCTCAAAGGTGAGCTTCGCCATCTTCTCGTTCTTCTTTTTGCGGCTGTTTTCGGGTTCATCGGCTTTATAGACGACTATGCAAAAATAAGAAAAAAGAAAAATCAGGGTCTTACAGCTATGCAGAAGCTTCTTCTTCAGCTTACTTCCGCGGCGGTTTACCTTTCTCTTCTCCGCTGGCTCGGAGACCTCACACCCTCATTCTACATTCCGTTTTTTGATGTGACGATCAGTATCGGCTGGGTGCCGTATCTTATAATAATGCTTCTTGCAATCGTCGGAACGGTCAATGCAGTCAATCTTACAGACGGCGTTGACGGTCTTGCAACAAGCGTCACGGTTCCTGTTGCGATAATTTATACAATCATCGGTGCATATATGGCATATTCCGTCGTCGGAATTTTCTCGGCAGCGCTTTTTGGCGGTCTTATTGCATTTCTTATATATAACTTTAACCCCGCGAAGGTTTTTATGGGAGATACGGGCTCGCTGTTTCTTGGCGGTGCAGTTTGCGGAGTAGCTTTTGCGTATGATATGCCGCTTCTTCTCTTGTTTGTGGGAATTGTGTATATCATCGAGGCAATGTCTGTTATTCTGCGGGTAGGATACTTTAAGATAACTCACGGAAAGAGGCTTTTCCGTATGTCACCGATTCACCATCACTTTGAAATGGGCGGCTGGAACGAAAAGAAGGTTTGCGCTGTCTTTATGACGGTTTCGGCTCTCGGTGCGCTTATCGGATTTGCAGGTATTGCAGGAAGATTATTTTAGTTTTTGGGAGTGCGTTTAAATGGCGAGAAGGTCAATTGAAAAAGCAATCAAGCGTCCTTTGAAGAAAATTCAGAACACGAAAGTTGCCGGCGCGCTTGATGTTCCGTTTCTTATCCTCGTTCTTGTTCTTATGGGTATCGGAATACTTATGCTCTTTTCTGCAAGCTATGCAACGGCGTATTATGAAAACAAGCCGTCAACATATTACTTTATGCGACAGGGCGTTTTTGCGGTTGCCGGAATTGCGATAATGTTTATTGTAAGTTTCATAGATTACAGAAAACTCAGAAAGCTTTCTCCGCTTCTTATGCTCGTTGCGATAGTTCTCCTTATTGCTGTTTTGCTCGTCGGAACGGGTAACTACGGCGAAAAAAGATGGATAAATCTCGGTCTTTTCCAGTTTCAGCCATCTGAAATTGCGAAAATCGCGGTTATTTTCTTCTTCTCGAGTATGATTTCGGTAAACTCCGAGAAGATGCACACATTCAAATACGGCGTTCTTCCGTTTGTAATAGTTCTCGCCGTTGTCGGCGGACTTATGTTCCTTGAGCCTCATCTTTCGGGAATGATTCTTATCTTTGGTGTAGGTGCTGCGCTTATGTTTATCGGCGGAACGCATTGGGGCTGGTTTGCAGGTGCTATCGGTTCAATCGTTGTCGGCGGTGCTGCGGCGATAAGCTTTCTCGATTATGCGAGAGCACGAGTTGCAACCTGGCTTGACCCGTTTTCTGACCCGAAGGGTGACGGATATCAGATAATTCAGTCGCTTTACGCTATCGGTTCGGGAGGTCTTCTGGGACTTGGCTTCGGTAACAGCCGTCAGAAATATCTCTACCTTCCCGAAGCTCATAACGACTTTATCTTTGCAATCGTCTGCGAAGAACTCGGTTTTATCGGCGCGATGATTATTCTTGCGCTCTTTGCGCTTCTCATTATGAGAGGATACTGGATAGCACTCCATGCGCGCGATAAGTTCGGCTCGCTTCTTGCTGCCGGAATTTCGACTATGGTCGCGCTTCAGACAGTTCTCAACATCGGCGTTGTAACGGGTGTTCTGCCGGTTACGGGTGCGGCGCTTCCGTTCTTCTCATACGGCGGAACAGCGCTTCTCATCCTCCTTGCCGAAATGGGCGTA
>JAZTWZ010000035.1:0-9736 GCA_045636165.1 Eubacteriales bacterium | reverse complement strand
ACTATCGGCTGCCAGGAGAAAATAAAGCCGAGAAGAATCATCGGAGTTGAAAGCGTTGAGCCAATCTGACAAACCGGTATTATCGCGTTGCGAAGCTTTATCGGTCCGTACCCTGCAGCATACTGCATAGCGTGACCGCATTCGTGAGCTGCAACTCCTGCCGCCGCAACCGAGCGAGAGTTATAGACCGAATCTGAAAGGCGGATAACCTTTGCCCTCGGGTCAAAATGGTCAGTAAGATTGCCGCTGACATTTTCAATTCGTACATCTGTTATTCCGAATGCCGAGAGCATCCTGGACGCAACCTCAGCACCCGTAAGACCGCGGAAGTTTGCCGTCGTTGAGTATTTTTTGAATGTGCTGTTAACCCGCGACTGTGCGATAAGAGCAAAGATAATCGCAGGAAGAACAAGGACAATATATGTTATATCAATTCCGTAAAAATAGCCGAAACCCATATCACAAAACCTCTTTATTCAAAATAAGAACCGTCTATGCTGTCGTGACCTCTGAAGTAATCTGCCGGAGCCATTCTCTTTCCGCTTTCGACCTGGAAGAGCGTAATAACTACACTTCCATCAGCACACGCAACCTCAAGCCCGTTTTTCGAAAGCCCGAGAACTTTGCCTGCGCTATCTTTTGAGTTTCCTTTCTCTGCCGAATAAATCTTTATTCTACCGATAGAACTGTCGGTAAAAGCTATCGGCCATGAGAAGCTGCCACGGATGAGATTTAAAATTTCTGACACTGTTTTATTCCAATCAATTTTTGCGTTCTCTTTTCTTATCGGAGGCGCATAAGTCGCAAGAGCTTCATCCTGCGGAACAGGAGTTATATCTTCTATCTTATTAACTGTTTCAAGAAGAAGGTCAGCACCTACAACAGAAAGCTTGTCAAACATACTTTCAGAGGTGTCATCATCTTCAATTTTCACTTCAGATGTAAGAAGAATCGCGCCTGTATCCATACCTTCATCCATAAGCATGGTAGAAACGCCTGTTACTTCGTCGCCATTTAAAACAGCGTGCTGAATTGGTGCACTGCCTCTATATTTCGGGAGAAGCGAGCCGTGAAGATTTACGCATCCGAACTTCGGGAAATCGAGAATGTACTTCGGAAGAATCTTTCCGTATGCGACAACCACTATCATTTCAGGAGAAAGCTCGCAAAGAAGCTCTGAAAGCTCCCCGTTTTTGAGAGAAGTTGGCTGATAAACCGGAACATCCACTGTAACGGCAAATTCCTTTACAGGCGTCATAAGTACCTTCATACCTCTGCCCTTCGGCTTATCCTCGCGAGTTACTACTCCGCAGATTTCGTGACCGCCTTCTATTAACTTTTTAAGCGGAAGGACTGCAAAATCAGGAGTCCCCATATATAAAATCTTCATATTATGCCTCTTCGTAATACTCTATAACTTTATCTTTGAACAAGGTTCCGTCAAGATGGTCAATCTCATGGCAGAACGCTCTCGCGAGTAACTCCTCGCCCGACACGGTAAATTCTTTTCCGAATCTGTCCTGCGCTTTTACCGTGACCTGCATAGGACGGCTTACCGTACCGTAAACACCGGGAACGCTGAGGCAACCCTCAGGGCCTGTCTGTTCACCCGATACAGCGATAATCTCAGGATTGATTATTTCATAGTAATCATCATCAACGCTTACGATAGCAACTCTTTTCAATATTCCTACCTGCGGTGCTGCGAGACCTGCACCGTCGGCCTCAATAAGGGTTTCCTTCATATCGTCAAGAAGAATATGAAGCCTTTCGTTGAATTCAGTTACTTCCTTGCACCTCTTGCGAAGTACGGAATCTCCCTCTTTTACAATATTTCGTAATGCCATAACTCTTTTCTCCTAAAAATCTGTTGAATTTATATCCGGTATAATGCTAATATTTTTGTTCTTCTTATCCTTAAGAAAATCGCGCATCAACCTTGAAATCAAATCGCGCACTCTTTTGCTGTTTTCTGTACAGAAAAGAAGCTTGTATCTGAATTTTCCGTTGACCTTAACTACACCAAGCGGTGTAGGACCGAGAATTTTACCGGAAACATCACTGTAATCATTCGAGAGCGCAAACCTTAACTTTTCACACATCTGTTTAGCTGCGCAGAAACTTTCCGTTTCGCTTTCTGAAATGAACACAAGCGAGAAAACATCCGAAAACGGCGGAAGTGAGCGCACTTCTCTCATATTAAGCTCGTTTTTAAAAAACTCATCGTAATCCTGAAGCGCTGATGTTTCAATTATAAAATTCTTTGGCGAATATGTCTGTATTACCGCGCGCCCCTCTTTTTCTCCTCTGCCTGCGCGACCTACTACCTGCGTTATGAGTGAGAATGCGTTTTCGGATGCGCGGTAGCTCTCATTGAATATCGCCTGGTCTGCGGAAAGAACTCCGACGAGCGTGACATTTTCAAAGTCAAGACCCTTTGTAATCATCTGCGTTCCGAGCAAGATAGGAATCTTTTCGTCGCGGAACTTATTGAGAAGCTTTTCGTGGGAAGCCTTTCCCGAAGTCGTGTCGGTATCCATGCGGACAGTTTCTATTCCCGGGAATAGTCGGTTTATCTCCTCTTCAACTCTCTGTGTCCCAAACCCGACTACGCGCATTCTCTCGCCGCACTTTGCACACTCATACTCAGCCTTTTCTGAGTATCCGCAATGGTGGCACATAAGACGAGAATTCTTTGAGTGATAAACAAGCGGTGCACTGCAGTTCGGGCATCCCGGAACATCTCCGCATTCGTCGCAGACGAGATATTTACCTGCTCCGCGTCGATTTAGAAAGAGAATACTCTGCTCACCGTTTTCTATATTTTTCGAAAGCTCTTCAAAAAGCTCTTTTCCAATTATTCCGTCATTTCCCGACCTGAGAGCTTTTCTCAAATCTGAAATGATTACCCTCGGAAGCGGCTTTTCGTTGAATCTTCCCGGTATCGTTTCTAAATTATACTTTCCATTTTTCGCGTAATACATACTCTCGACAGACGGAGTTGCCGAACCAAGAACGAGCAAAGCTTCCTCGCTGACACAACGGAACTTCGCTGCTTCGCGAGCGTGATAACGAGGGTTTGAGGATGACTTGTATGTATCCTCCTGCTCCTCGTCAAGGATGATTATGCCGATATCCGAAAGCGGAGAGAAGATTGCGGAACGCGTTCCGACTACGACATCTACCTCGCCGTTCTTGATTCGCTTCCACTCGTCATATCTCTCTCCTACCGATAATGCACTGTGCATTACGGCTGTTCTTTCGCCGAAATATGTATAAACCTGACCTAAAAGCTGCGGAGTAAGCGCAATCTCAGGAACGAGGAGAATCGCTCTTTTTCCGCGTTTTAAAACTTCTTCGATAAGCTTAAAATAAACTAAAGTCTTACCGCTTCCCGTAACGCCGTAAAGAAGCGTACAGGATGCGCCTTTCCCTATCTTTTCGGATATGTTAAAAAACGCCTCATTCTGCTTTTCGTTAAGAACCGCTTCGCGCCTACCTTGCGCACCAGTAAGCTTCGGGCGTCTGTAAACCTCAATATCCTCGAAGTGGACTATACCGTTTTTTGAAAGAGTACCAAGCTGAGCCTTTGTGACACCCGTAAAATAGCAAAGCTCGTGCGTCGTAACAGCACCAAGGTCAGAGAGAAGCGAAAGGGCTTCACGAGCCTCAGGCTTTGGTTTCTTGCGCTTAATATACTCTTCAATTTCTTCTTTTGATACATCAATTCGGACAAGCCTTTCGGTCTTGTCCGAGACATTCTTTATAATATATTCCTTTTCAGAAACGAAGCCTTCCACTACAAGCTTTGTAAGGATCGACTCAACAACTTCCGCGTCAAAAAGCTTTTTCAAATCAGCCTTTTTAACCTCACGTAGAGAGTTAAATACAAATGCGCAGATTTCCTCTCCCGACGGAAGATTCGACACAGACTTTGCGGCATCCTCCAAAGAAGCACCGTCTGCTACCGTATAAACGGTACCAAACTTATGCCATACTCCCGACGGAAGCATAGCACGGGCTACATCAAAAAAAGTACAGAAGCACTGCTCTCGAAGCCATAAACCAAGACGAATCAGCCCCTCATCGAGGACAGGGACTTCGTCGATAACTTCAAGAACAGGCTTAAGTTTAAAGTTGACTTTTTCAGAGAGTTCATGCGTTTTGAGAACGATGCCTTCGGTTCTTCTTTTTCCTCTTCCGAAATTTACGCGCACGCGAACACCCGGAACCACCTTTTCGGAAAGCTCCGTCGGAATCAGATATTCATACGGCTTATCGATCGCATAAGTCGCCGCTTCAAGCGCAACAAACGCAACAATCTGCTTCTCCAAAAAAATCCCTCCGAAGAGTTAGTCTTCTATCTCGATTGCAGAAAGGTTACCATTTGCAATTTCCTCGATTGCAAGGCTTACGGGCTTTTCTGAAAGCTCGATTCTTTCCTCTTCTGCATATTCTGCAATTTCTCTTGCTCTGCGAGCCGTGAGGTTAACGAGAAGGTATCTTCCGTTTACTTCCTTTAAAAGCTGGCTCATTGACGGGTATAACATCATGATAGTTTTCCTCCAAAAATTTATTTATCTTCAGAACCTTCGTCCTGTGAATCTACTGCATCTTTTCCATTTACACGGTTTGAAATTGAGGTCGGAAGTATCGCCGAGAGAACAATATGGTCACTGTCCATAATTATTACAGCACGCGTTCTTCTGCCGTATGACGCGTCAATCAGCATTCCTCTCTCCTTTGCCTCCTGCACCATTCTTTTTATCGGCGCAGATTCGGGGCTTACAACCGTTATTATTCTTTCTGCGGAAACAACATTTCCGAAACCTATATTAACTAATTTCACCTTAATCGCGCTCCTTATTCGATATTCTGAACCTGTTCGCGAATTTTTTCGATTTCTGCTTTTATATCAACAACCGTGGATGTAATTTCAAGGTCGTTTGCCTTTGAACCCATCGTATTCACTTCACGATTAAGCTCCTGAACAAGGAAATCAAGCTTTCTGCCAATTGCTCCACCGTTTTTAAGCATTTCACGGAACTGTGCAATGTGGCTGTGGAGACGGACTGTCTCCTCGTCTATCGCAATCTTATCTGCATATATCGCAGCTTCGGTAACGATTCTCTGGGGTTCTATCATCGTACTTTCAAGAACCTCCTGCATTTTTGCTTCAAGGCGTGCACGGTATTCCTCAACACATTTCGGAGAACGCTCTTCTACCGTGAGCGCACGTTTTTCTATAAGCTCAAGGCGCGAGAGAATGTCTTCCGCAAGACGAGCGCCTTCTTTGATTCTCATTTCGTCATGCCCCTTGAGAGCTTCTTTTATAACCGCTCCGACATCTGCCGTGAGTTCTTCGGCATCGTCCTCTTCTTTTTCGACTGTCAACACATCAGGAATTCTCATAACCTCCGAAACTGAGCCGACTCCACGGATGCCATACTCTTCTTCAAGAGTTTTGAATGCAGCAAAATATCCGTCGAGAAGAGACTTATTAAGCTTTACCTTTACATTCTCAGCCTCTGAATTATCTATCGAGATAAAGACATCCACCTTACCTCGTGCAACACTTGCAGAAACTGCAGTCTTGATTGAATCTTCAAGGAAAGCATAAGCTCTTGACGATTTTACCGCACAGTCAAGATAGCGGTGATTTACGCTCTTTACTTCAACCGTAATTCCGCGATTATGTAAAATTTCAGACGCTCTGCCGTAGCCCGTCATACTTTTAACCATGGTCTATCCCTCTATTTCAAAATTAATAATGCACAATAAAAATATTATATCAATTTACAATGCTGTTTGTCAATTAAATCTGCCACTGCGAAACCGCTTTGTTCTGTAGAAAAACATACATTTTCCGATGAAGATATCATACAGCACGACCGCGATATTATAAAACACGAAAAAGTACTTTCCGCCCATCAGTAAAACCTTTCCGAATGTCGAGAGAAAAGTCAGCGTTACATACAAAGCGGCAAATGCGAGAAGATTTGCAAGTGCAAGCTTTATTATAAGGCAAAGCCACGCCTTCCCAACCCTTTCAATCAAGGTTTTGAGCATCGGGTAATGCCCGAACAGCAGTACATACAAAACCACGCACGATTTATCAGGCACAAAAACCGCTGAAATTATCGAAACTGCAAGGTACATCAGAAAAGTAAACTTATATCCGCACTCCGAAAGAGTTATCGCCGAAACGATGCCACAAGCGGCAAGTATTGAGAGCGACATATTCGGAAAAGTTGCAGATAAAAACATCAGAACTACCGAAAGCGCCGCTGCAACAGCACCGAATACCATATTTTTTGTATTTCTTCTCATATCAGCAGCAGTCACACAGGCAGTCTGCACACATAAGACCTGTACAACAATCACATGGAGTTATCATACCGCCTGCAAAATTTCCAGTATTACCTGCATAGCGCATACGGTTCATCGCTTCTGCATATTCGGGGTTATTCGGCTCCATTGAATAAGCTTTTGCAAAATATGTTCTCGCATTATCGTACCAGCCTTTTTTGAGCATAACACTTCCCATAAGAAAATGCCACTCAGCATCGCGGACTGAAGCCTGCGAGAGAAGCTGTTCTGCAAGAAGAATGTTATTTTCTGAAATTGCGCGTCTTATCTCTGAATAACGAGAGTTTCCTCCCTGAGAGTAACTTCCCGAATATGAGTATGAGCCTTGTGAAGAATTGGATGTAGAACGGGAGTTTATTATCGAATCATAAGCTTCGTTAATTTCCTTCATCTTCTCCTCGGCAAGGTCTGCAAGCGGATTATTTATATAATTATCAGGATGATACTTTTTGGCAAGTTCACGGTATGCCTTCTTTACTTCATCAACTGATGCCGTACTCGGAACGCCAAGCACTGCATAAGGGTCTTTCATAGAACTATTTCTCCTTTTTTGTAACTGTATATATAGAATTCTCCATTCCGAGTTCTATTATGTTTCTTAAAACTCCTGTATTTTCATTTTCAGAAAGCAGGTCAAACGCACACCTGACGGCGTTTATGCTATGCCTCAAGGTTATTACAATCTCTTCGAGAATATCATCAGGAAGAGTTTCGGCGAAAACTCCGAATCGTTCTGCTATCGGGTTATATTCCCCTTTTTTCATATCCTCTGAGAGGTCGTCAAGCGCATCCGCTATATAAATAAATCTTCCCGTATGATACAAAATCTCACGGAGAATTCTCTCCGTCGCGCCGTCGCCGTCTATAATCTCTGAAAGCATACGCGCAAATTTATCTGCCGCCTCATCTATCGACGGTATATGTGCCGATTCAAGAAGTGAAAGCTCCGAGAAGAGAGTTCTCGCACGCTCTGCATATTTTTTATTTTCCTTCTCCGCCCTCTTGTATGCTCTTCTTAAAACGAGCCTCGGAATACGCGCACGGAAAAAGCTCTTCCAAAAGCCATTATCGGAAATATCGTCACAGAGCTTAAGATAAAACAGGATAACCGAAATATCTGCCGCCTTATCGTACGCCTCAGAAAGTATGCAATTTCTCCCCAAAGGACAAACGAGACAGCGTTTCTTCTTTTTCGTCTCCTCACACTCTTTTGCATACGACATTATGAGAGCTGCGAATGTAAAATCATAATTGACAATAAAGCGCGCAAAGACCCCGTATCGTGTTCGCAATGAGTTGCAAAGCCCACAGTATGCCGAGCGGTAATATTCGTATTCTTTTACCTTAAGCTCGGGTTTCAACGGCTTTATATATCCAAACATTAACTTACCTCGACATAAACGACATACTTTTCAGCACCTGCGACAGCCGTTTCCGTTATACCGTCAACAATGATGGTCGCATTTACCGGGTGAGTTCCTTTACTGAGAACAGTTGACTGAAGGTCAACAACTGCACGGACATTGTTGCTGTTTACCTGCTTCAGAACTTCGTCCGTACCGAGAATCGAAACATCAAGACTCGTTGTTACCGGGCGAATCTTATAGCCCGACGGTAATGTGTATGTGTTTATAACTTCAATGAGCGTTGTCTTGACTGTCTTTTTGCTGAGTCCGTCAAGGTTTATGGTTGCAGTAGCGTTCATTTCACCGCTGAGATTCAGAATTCCCTCCGGCATAGTCAGGGTATAGTCTTTCTTCATACCCGAAGTAATGTCAGAAATCTTGATCGTTCCTGCGACAATGCTTGACATCTGCTCTATTCTGCTTTCCTCTCCCGCTACAAGTATTTTTTCGGGAACGAAGGAATATTCAACATATTTCTTAAACGAATCGCTTCCCTGAACCTCTATAGAAAGCGGAAGCTCCTTTGCCTTAAGAACAGGCAAAATGAGGTCGATTTCATCGTAATCTGCAGAAACTCCGGCATCTCTTATTACTTTGCCGTCGATATCATAGAACTCATACTCTACCTTTCCTGCAATGGAAGACTTAAGATTCTTATGCGGAATCTTTATCTCCGCATAAGCGATTTTCTCTATATTTTCAAGAAGCCCGACAAGCTTTATCTCCTTAGGAGTCATGGTTATATTCGCCTTGTCAATAACATAACCCTCCGCTGCAAGGTCGTCAGTACTGAGAGTTATCGGAACCGTCTTTACATTCTCCTCATCAAGCTTCACTGTAAGCTTCTGCGGACTCTTACCACGGAGCGTATATGCAGAAGACGGAAGCTCTACCGTATAAGGAAGCTCGTATGTACCGGGAGCTGTTATCTTCGATATATCAACCTCTACCTTTACATCTGCTTTAGTAAGCGACATAATGTCCTGACGGCTACCGGAAACTTCAATGTCAACGGAATATTTTCCGACAACGGTAAGGTTTCTCGACGCCATTATCTCCTCAACGCCTACAAAAACCGGTGCAATTCCGCGCATCTTATAATTTTTTGAAAGGTCAGTAACATTGACTACATAGAACCAAAGAACAAAAGCAATCAGGACAGAAAGTGCTTTTGTAACAACATCATGCTTTTTTAACCATGTCATATCAGCACCCTCCTTTACATTTCCTCTTCTTTTTTCTTGTAAAAAATACCTACGATATAGCTCCACAAGGTATTCTGCTTTTCTTCCTGCGCCGGCATAAGCTCATTTCTGAGAAGCTTTTCAAGCGTCTCAGGCGCAAGGTGACGCTTGAGCATTCCGCCGATTGCAACAGAAACAGAGCCTGTCTCCTCAGAAACGACTACGACAACGGCATCTGAGTTTTCACTCATACCAACTCCTGCGCGGTGGCGCATACCGAGCTGCTTGCTGAGGTTTGTATTGGCCGAAAGCGGAAGCATACATCCGGCAGCGGCAGCTCGTCCGTGCTGGACAACCATCGCGCCGTCATGCATCGGCGAGTTCGGGAAGAATATATTTTTTATGAGCTCGGAGCTCATTTTCGAATCAATGACTGTTCCAGTCTTGATAGGACCTGACAAGGTTATATCTCTCTCGAAAACGATAAGCGCGCCCGTTCTCGACCATGAAAGGCTCTTTGTCGCCTCAACCGTCTGCAAAATTGCATTCTCGATTTCAGACGGCGCGACTTCCTTTTCTCCAAAGAGCTGCCACTTTTTACTGCCGACTCGTTCAAAAGCTTTTCGAAGCTCCGGCTGGAAAAGTACAACAAGCGCAAGAAGACCGAGCTGGAGAGTATTAACAAGCAGGAAGTTAAGAAGGTTAAGACCAAGAAGTCCTGAAACCTGCGCGACAAGAAGAAGGAAAATTATTCCCTTAAAAACCTGAGCCGCGTTC
>JAZTWZ010000034.1:0-8722 GCA_045636165.1 Eubacteriales bacterium | reverse complement strand
GTTTTATCTCCATCTTCACTTTTATATAAGAATACAATATTATTGTAAAAAAGTCAAGCAAAATTCTCTCCGAAAACACATTTTACAGGGAAATTTTTTGGAATTTTTTGTTGAATTTTGAGGTTTTTTCGTGTATAATTATATACAGAAAACAAGCGAGGGAGTGACCCCAATTGTACAATATTGGCGATACGATTGTGCACCCTATGCACGGCGCAGGAACAATAGAGAGCATCACGACCAGAATTATAGACGGCAAAGAGCTCGATTATTATATTTTCAAGCTCCCGACAAGCAGTATGACGCTTATGATTCCCGTCGCTACAAGTCTCAATATCGGCATTCGCGAAATCATCAGCCGTGAGCGCGCCGAAGAGCTTCTCTCGCTTATACCGAAGATTGAAATTGACGAAACCTCAAACTGGAACAAGCGCTACCGTGAAAACGCAGCCCGTATTAAGACAGGTGTGCATGAAGAAGTCATCGCTGTTATGAAGTCCCTCGCCTTCAGAGACTACAAATCAGGACTCTCGACAGGTGAAAGAAAGATGCTTCATTCGGCACGACAGATTCTCTTTTCCGAGCTTACACTTGCGCTGGACACGGAACTCCCCTCTCTTGAAAAAGAAGTTGACGAGATGCTTCTTGAATGCTTTAAAAACACATAAATTGATTTATGGTTTTATTTGTGATACAATTAGGCTGTCTGAAAACTTCAGACAGCCTTTGATTTTTCATAAAGGAGATTTTTTATGTCGCCGATACGAAAAAAAGAAACAGCGCGCAAGAGGTGCGTTGCTGTCGTTCCTGCTGCAGGCTCATCATCGCGTATGAAAGCCGCAGGAAATAAGCTTTTCCTTGAGCTTTCGGGTATTCCCGTTATTGCGCTTACCCTCGAAGCTCTGCAGGCTTCCCCGTTTATTGATGAAATTATAATTCCGACACGCCCTGATATGATAGAAGATGTCCGCGCTATTTGCGACACCTATTCAATCACGAAGGTTTCCGCCATTATCGAAGGTGGCGAAACACGGACCGAATCTGTCCTCAACGGTGTTTTACACGCAAAAGGGAAATTTGATCTCATCGCTATCCACGATGCAGCACGACCGTTTATTTCACAGGAGATAATTGAAAAGACCGTTCTTGCTGCTGCGCGCTATAATGCTGCAGCCCCCGGCGTTCCCGTCAAGGATACAATCAAAGAGGCAAAGGGTGGAATCATAAGCAGAACCGTTCCGCGAGATACGCTTTTTGCAATTCAGACTCCTCAGATTTTCGATTCTGACCTCATAACCTCAGCCCTCATCAAGGCACAAAAAGACAAAACACCTATCACAGATGACTGCTCCGCGGTCGAGGCTATGGGGATGCGCATACTCATCACAAGCGGCGACTATTTCAACATAAAGATAACAACGCCTGAAGACCTCGTCTTCGGCGAAGCGATTTTCGACTCTTTAAAACGGAGGTAATAATATGAGAATAGGACACGGTTACGATGTTCACCGCCTTGTTGAAGGAAGGTCTCTTATACTCGGCGGCGTAAACATACCTTATGAGAAAGGGCTTCTCGGTCACAGTGACGCAGATGTATTGCTTCACGCAATTTCAGATTCTCTCCTCGGAGCTGCGGCTCTCGGTGATATCGGAAAGCACTTCCCACCCGATGACCCGAAATTTCTCGACGCCGACAGCTTACTTCTTCTCAAGGAAGTCGGAAATCTCATAGCAGATGCAGGATATTCAATTTCAAACATTGATTCGACCGTCATCGCTCAAAGGCCGAAGCTCGCGCCATTTATCGAAGATATGAGAAAGAATATTGCAGAGGCGCTTTCAATATCAGTAAATCAGGTCAGCGTAAAGGCAACGACAGAAGAAAAACTCGGCTTCACAGGAAGCGGAGAAGGAATTTCCGCTCACGCTGTTGCACTTATAGATTAAGCTCTTGCAAGTCCCCAAAACATCGGGACTTGCAATTTTTTATTTTATAAAGAGTAGAATAACATATCAAACAAGGCGGTGTTTTATATGTTTATTCTCCCATCTCTCGCACTTTTATTTACAAACTGTCTTTTCTTTATCTTAAATCTCACCTCTTCGTCCTTCCCAAACCCTCTTTCCGCAAAAGAAGAAAGAGAATATCTCGAAAGACTTGGAAACGGCGACGCAGAAGCCCGTGAAATTCTTATAGAGCGAAACCTTCGTTTGGTTGCCCATGTAATAAAAAAATACTACTCCACTCCGCAAGAGCAGGAGGACCTTATCTCAATCGGCTCGATCGGGCTTATAAAGGCTATAAATACATACAAGCCGGCAAAAGGGACCAGACTTGCAACATACGCCGCAAAGTGTATCGAAAACGAAGTTCTGATGCACTTTCGCGCAACAAAGAAACTTGCTGCCGAGGTATCTTTATCCGATTCACTTGACATGGACGGCGACGGCAATTCCCTTTCGTTTCTTGATGTCCTGAGCTGCGACGATATCCGTCTTGACCGAATTGAAAATATGGATACCGAAGAGGCTCTGTATAAACTTATTAACTCCCGTCTTGAACCCAGGGAACGCGAGATAATCATACAGCGATACGGGCTTTATGATGTTACCCCAAAAACTCAACACGAAATCGCAGAGAAGTGTAACATCTCGCGCTCGTATGTGAGCAGAATCGAAAAAAGAGCACTCGAGAAGCTCCGTGAAAGCTTTGATAAAAAATAGGGCCGTGCATTTTGCACAGCCCTATTTTTTATCTTATTGAAAACTCACAACCGCAGTATTCCTGCCGATACAGGTCAAGCTCGCGAGAAAGTTCTATTGAGCGTTTATACCCCTCCCGCTTTTTAAAATCTGCAGTAAGAAAAAAAACGCCGACACTCTCGCCTATTTCCTTACCGAGAGAGTTTAAAATTTCCGCGTTCTTATGGGGACTTACAGAAAGAGTTGTAGTAAAACAGTCAAACCCGTTTTCCTTTGCAAATTCGGCTGTTTTAAGAAGACGGAGTCTGAAGCACTCTACACATCTCATACCGCCTTCGGGTTCACCCTCAAGCCCTGCAACCTTATCCAAAAACTCTTCGTGGTCATATTCATCCGCAACAAGTTTTACGGGATACGGTGTTTTGAGTTTTTCGGTTACTTCGTGTTGAGTCATAAGTCTTTTATCAAATTCCTCTTTTGGATATATATTTGAGTTTGAGAAGAACACGGTAACATCAAAAAACTTTGTAAGATATTCAAGAACATAACTGCTGCACGGACCGCAACAGCTCTGAAGAAGAAGACGCGGACGCTTTCCGTCTCGTGCAAGCTCTTCTATTTCTTTATCGCATATAAGCTGGTAATTTACTTTCATATTATCTCCTGCTTATTTTTATTTCTTTTTCCCTTCCATCAAGGAGCACCACTACCGTATCATAAGAACTTATATAAAACGGCGTTACCCGAGCATATCCCTCTATTCCTAAATCTTCAAGAGAGACATCCTTGCCATCGGTTTGCGCAAAATTCAAATATCTTTTAATCCCCTGTTCGTCAACACAAGAAAGCGAGATGTACGCTTCGTCTGTATATATGACCGAAGCATTGTTTCCTCTCACTTCTCCATTCATTCTTTCCGTACCTGCCGTAGGACGGCAAACATCCGTCATTGGCGTCATACGGGCGTTTTTTGCCGCCTCGGGCATCGCACGTGCAAGTGAAATTTCCGTATCCGCCTCAACCGGCACATCGTGAACCGTTCCGTTTACTCCTACCGCAATACATATCGCAGCGCAGACTGCAACAGGTGCAAGTATCTTTGTATAAAATGCTGCACTCTTTTTCTTTTTCGGTGAGCTTTTTGCTATCGCATCAGCCACTATACATTCAAGCTCTGACGGAATCTCTGTTTCTTCGTATTTTTTCTTTGCATCAAAAATTCGCTTCACCTATTCCGCCTCCTTATAAAAAACTTTGAGCTTTTTAAGCGCGCCATACAGCCGCGTTTTTACCGTATTTAAGTTCGTACCCGTTATTTTCGAAATCTCTTCGAGCGACATTTCCTCAAAAAACCGAAGAATGATAATCGTCTTCTGCCCTTCAGGCAATCGGTTTATGAGAGCATCGAAGCTGTCATCTTTATCGTACGCTTTCTCGGTATAGACCTGAATCGGAAAATCTTCGTCAGATGTTGCGACTTCCCTGCTTTTCTTTTTCATATACGCGTATATCTCATTTAGAAGAATGCGGTAAAACCACGAATTGATACTTTCAATTTTTCGTATATCCGCATATTTTTCAAGAGCTCGGCAAATCGCGTTCTGAACTATGTCGAGAGAAGCTTCCCTGTCCTTTGTATGACTGACGGCAAAACGATAAAACCGAGCCTGATTCTCGGTTATGTACTGGGCAACTTTGTTGAAAACAGCTTCCTTTTGCATTATCTTTCCCTCGGCTTATATTCTTTAGATGAACAACTATACGAAAAAGTTTTATTTGGTGTTAAAATATTGTTTTTATCCGTTTTTTGTGTTATCATCTTTATAATAACCAATGGTGGAGGTTTTGTCAATGAGAACGGTCGGCATAGATTACGGCGACAAGCGAATAGGCGTTTCTTTCTCCGATTTAAGCGGTACACTCGCAGGAGAAAGCTTTACTATTTTCGTCAAAAACCCGGAAGTCGCATTCAACGAGCTTTGCGATGCGATTACCTCGCGCGGAGCAGGCGAAATTATCCTCGGATATCCGAAGCACATGAACGCAGATATCGGCGACCGTGCAAAAAAGAGTGAGGAAATTGCAGAGCGTCTCCGTGAAAAGACCTCTCTTCCCGTCATTCTTTGGGATGAGCGATGCACAACCGTTGATGCACACCGCATTCTTTCTGAAACGGGACACCACGGAAAGAGCAGACGCGATAAGGTTGACTCGGTCGCAGCTTCCCTCATTCTCCAGAATTACCTCGACTTCAAATCAATTTCAAAAAGAAACAATGCATAAAGGAAGGTAGAAAAAATGAATCGTTTAGAAGGAAAAGTCGCAATCATCACAGGCGGTAACTCAGGCGTTGGCGCCGCTACTGCAGAGAAGTTCGCAAAGGAAGGGGCAAAGGTTGTTATCACTGCCCGCCGCGAGGCACAGCTTGAGGAAGTCGCTGCAAAGATTCGCGCAGCTGGTGGAGAGGTTCTCCCCATCCCGAGCGATATTTCAAAGGATGCAAAGAGAATCGTAGAAGAGACTCTTGCAAAGTTCGGAAAGATTGACATTCTCATCAACAATGCAGGTGTTCTTGATAACGGTCTCAAGGCTGTTGACAGCTTTACAGACGACGATATGAACCGCGTTATCGATATCAACACAAAAGGAACTATGTCAATGACCCGTGAAGTTTCAGCCGAGATGGCAAAAACAGGCTACGGTTCAATCGTCAATGTCGCATCAGTCGCAGGTGTTATGGGTTGCGGCGGTGCAGCTTATGTTGCTTCAAAGGCTGCTGTAATCGGTCTTACACGCCACACAGCGCTTCGTTTTGCAGGAACAAATGTCCGTTGTAACGCAATCTGCCCGGGAACAATCGTTACCCCGATGGTAGCAGGTATGGCTCCCGAAAATATGGATATGAACATTTTCGGCCAGATGATGAAGCATAACGACTTGAAGGTTTCTCCGTGTATGCCTGAGGATGTTGCAAATATGCTCCTCTTCTTCGCATCAGACGAGTCACGCGCAATCACAGGTCAGACAATCGTAACCGACTTCGGTTCAACATTATAAAAATAATTTTAAAAGGACTGCCTCACAGCAGTCCTTTTTTTATATAGTAAAACCGATACCACCCCAAAAGGGATCGCCTCGTTTTTGGTGCGGGTAACAGGACTTGAACCTGCACAGAGTTGCCTCCATTAGAACCTGAATCTAACGCGTCTGCCTATTCCGCCATACCCGCATATTAGCTTTACCGAGCGTTATTATAGCACAAATCAGAAAAAGTATCAACTCCTCTTTACAATTATTTTTTATTCCTCTAAAATAACTTTCCCTTCTCGTGCATATATATTTTAGGAAAGCCCACAAGAGGAGGAAGAATATATGTACATTGAAGAATTCTTGCCTGAAGGCAGGCTGATAAACTCCGAGAAAAACAAAGCCCTTACTGCTTCAAAAGATACTCTTCGCGAAGCTTTACATAAAGAACAAATAGTCGAAGGAATTGCCATACTCTGCGACGCAGAACACAATCTCACTGTAAACTTCGGAAACTTTACAGGCGTTATCCCGCACAGCGAGGCTGCACTTGGGATAGATAATGGAAAGACGCGCGAGATTGCTATTATTTCAAGAGTCGGAAGGCCTGTTTCCTGCATGGTCACCGAGATTAAATCAGACGGAACTGTTATTCTTTCGCGAAAAAAAGCTCAGCAAAAAGCACTTTCCAATTTCTTTGACACAATGCTCCCAGGTGATATCATTCCTGCAACGGTAACTCATCTCGAGTCGTTCGGTGCTTTCTGCGATATCGGATGCGGAAACATCTCTCTCCTCGGCATAGAAACTCTCTCAATTTCAAGAATCGCGCATCCCAGCGACCGATTCTCCGAGGGCGATGATATTTTCGCGGTAATCTCCTCGCTTGATAGCGAAAACAAGAGAGTTTTTCTTTCCCACCGCGAACTTCTGGGAACATGGGACGAAAATATAAAGAATTTCTCTTCAGGCGAAACTGTGCGCGGAACAGTTCGCGGTGTTGAGGAATACGGCATTTTCGTTGAACTTGCTCCAAATTTATCGGGGCTTGCGGAATTTCGCGACGATGTTTCAGTCGGCGACTCTATCTCCGTATTCATAAAAAACATTATTCCCGAAAAAATGAAAATAAAGCTCGTTATAATTGATAAGCTACCCGATTCACCAAAGCAGAAAATATCACCGTCAGATTATTTCATCACCTCGGGACACATATCGTCCTGGTGTTACTCTCCCCCGTACTCGGAAAGAAAAAAGGGCGAATCATTTTTTTAGAAATAAACCTCACAGTAAAAAGTACTGTGAGGTTTATGTTATTCTTCTGTTACTTCCTCTTCTGTTTCATAAAACGGCTCATCGTCATAAATAAATCTGTGAAGCTTGCTTGCTGCTTCGTCAAGATCATATTCCATTGCATAGAATGAGTTAGTTTTGTATGTTCCGTCAATCGGGAATCTTCCCTCTTCAAACTCCGGTCTTCCAACCATAAGAAGAGCTCCTGCGATTTTAAGAATCTCATCGTTTGAAAGCGAAGTCTCCACCATCGGAGAAAGCGCACGGATGAGAGATGGGTATCGCATAACACCTGCATCAAGCGCCTTGTCCATAAGTTTTCTCATAACCTCGCGCTGACGCTCTGTACGCTGGAAATCTGAATTTCCGACATATCTTATACGGGTATAAGCTACTGCCTGATAACCGTAAAGCGTAACCTCTCCCGACTCTTTGATAAGATCAGCCTTTATTCCTGCTTCATCCGCCATTTCTTTTATATACTTATTCGCATTCTTTCTCTCAGCCTCGGTTATTTCAACATCAACTCCGCCAAGCGCATCGACAATTCCTGCAAGCTGATTGAAATTAAGCGCGACATAGTCTGATATATTCATATCAAAATTATGGTTGATAGTCTTTATCGCAAGCTCTTCTCCACCGAGCGCATACGCTGAATTGAGCTTTTTCTTTCCGTAGCCGGGGATCGTAACAAGGCTGTCTCGCATAAGCGAAACTGCTTTGATTTTATCGTGCTTTACATCAACAGACAAAATCATCATCGCATCCGACCGACCTGCTACATCATCATTTCTGCTATCTACCCCGAAAACAGCTACATTTATAACCTTATCCGAAAGTTCTTCGTTTATGCTTAAGTTTTCTTCGTTAAGTTCTTCTTCTCCACGTTTTATGCCCGAAAGCATAAATGATGCTAAAATGCAACCTATACCTATTATAAAAAGGAGAAAAACCGCTATCCAGAAAAGCATGCGTTTTCCCTTTCTTTTATTCTTCATTTACATTCACTGTCCTTTGTATTTTTTCATGTAAAGAATATATTACCACACAAATCTGTATTATTCAACTTTTTACACCAAATATATTTTTTATACTCTTGAAAACTTCTTCCAAAAGTGGTATTCTTTATAATAGGAAAATTTGTCCGGACATTTTTGTCGCGGAATTTCAGGAGGTCATTTGAAATGAACGAAATCTTAAAGCAAATCGGCGCTTACGGCGTTGTCCCGGTCGTCAAGATTGACAATGTCGAAGACGCACTCCCGCTCGGAAAGGCTCTTATCGACGGCGGTCTCCCGCTTGCGGAAATCACATTCCGTACTGCAGCTGCTGAAGATGCTATCCGTGCTATGGCAAAGGCATACCCGGATATGCTCATCGGTGCAGGTACAGTTCTCACAACCGAGCAGGTTGACAAAGCTGTCAATGCAGGCGCTAAATTCATCGTTTCTCCGGGTCTCAATCCGAAGGTTGTAAGCTACTGCGTTTCAAAGAACATCCCGATTACTCCGGGCTGCAGCAACCCGTCCGATATCGAAGCTGCTATCGAGCTTGGTCTTGAGGTTGTCAAGTTCTTCCCGGCAGAGGCTTGCGGCGGTCTTCCGGCTATCAAGGCTATGAGTGCTCCTTACGGTGGCGTTAAGTTCATGCCGACAGGCGGCATCAGCGAAAAGAACATCAACAGCTACCTTGCATTCAA
>JAZTWZ010000033.1:0-2363 GCA_045636165.1 Eubacteriales bacterium | reverse complement strand
AGAGAAGTATCCAAGCTCTTCGGGAGCATACCAGGTAAAGAGGGAAGCGTCGCTTTCAAGCTCAATTCCGTTTACCTTTGCCGTAACTTTGATTTCGTAGGTTTCACCGCTTTTTGCAACGATTCCGTCAAGATCTGTTTCGATAGTATCTACGCGGTCATAAACGGTTATCTCGGCTTTTCCAGAAGCAGCTCCGGAGTAGGCTTCAACCGTAAATGTGCCTGCTTCTTCGGCAAGGAAGAGACCGTTCGGGTCGATGGAAGAGTATGAGTCGGTGTACCAGTCAATTTCAAACGGAGCTTCAAAGGGCTTGAAGTTTCTGTCGTATGCGCCGACTACATCAAAGTCATATTCTCCGCCGAGAAGGACATTGCGCTTCGCAGGAGAAATGGAAAGATTTTCGGGAGTTGTGCTCGGAGCGGTATTCATAAGAACAAGCGCGTTTGCAACCTGACGCGGACTTGAACCTGAAACCTTGTTTACAACACTTGTCTGCATATAGCCGGGGTTTCTGAGAACGAAGGTCGTACTGCCACCGCCGTCGAGATTGAGCGCATCAACACAGCCGAGAGCTTTCATAGCATTTGCTGCCGCCTCATAAGACATTCCAGCGGCGTCTTTCTGTCTGCCGTCAAAGGTAGCCATAACTACCGTACCGTCTGCGCGAATACCGACAGAGGTTCGCGGCTGCTTTGAAGTATCTTTTTTGCTGTAAATTTCACCGTCTTTTAAGAGAAGCTCAATTCCGCCGACTGCGAATTTTACATTCGACCAGAATTCGTTGAAGCGGAATTTGATTTCGTGACTCTCGCCAACCGAGAGCTTTTTGAGGTCTTCTATTCTTGAACCCTGTGCGGAAAGAACGATATATCCGTCTCCGAGGGGAGTGTTTCCGACTGCGTCAAAAACTTCTTCAACAGTAAAGGAAAGCGTATCGCCGTGGCGAACCTCACCCGAATCAACACGGCAGCGAAGTTCGTAGGCTTCTGTTCCTGTCTTAGTGCCACGGGCATAGTCTGCAGTATAGAGCATAAGCGAGTCCTTGCCGCTTGCGTGGGCATTGTTGATACCCGTAATGTCGCAAAGGATGCCGTTTATGCGGAATTCCTTATCGAGAATTGTTCCGTGGCGGACTATAAACGGCTCGTTATCGTAGGTGAGACCGAATGCCGCATAGTACTGCGGAGGGGTTGAGAGAATTCTTCCCTCGTCAATGAAGATGCCGTGAGGGACACCTGCTCCGAAGTCGAAGAAGTCACCGTTTATTGCGGCAACGGCAACATCTCCGCCGTTTTTGTCACTCATATTGTTTGCAATTGTGTTGACCGTCTGTGTGCTGTAAACATATCCTGCGCTCTTTCCTGCACGGAGAGAGGTGTAGGGGTTGTGTGGATTGAATTCGATTGCGTTGATATTCTGAAGACCTGCTGTATCGTGCGCGATGAGCGAAATGTGGTTCGCCTCAGGCGCGACGGGGGTGATTGTATAATTTCTTATTCCAAACGCGTCCTCCATATCTGCATACGAAAACGCCGATGCCTCAAAGGCAAAGCAGACGCAAAGTAAAAGGGAAGTAAGCGAGCGGAAAAGCTTTCTGGTATTTTTCATTTCTTTATCCTCAATTAACTAATTATTCGTTCTGACCGCAGCATTTTTTGTACTTTTTGCCGCTGCCGCAGGGGCACGGGTCGTTTCTTCCGACTTTTTTCTCAACGCGACGGGGAGTTTTCTTGACCTCAGAGTCATCTCCGCCGAAAGTGCCCGTTATTTTAGCAACCGCACGGCGCTGAGGCTCGTCGTTGCTTCTGAGTCTGAAGGTGAAAATCATTCTTACGGTGTTTTCGCGGATAGCGTTTATCATTTCCTCGAACATCTCAAAGCCTTCGCTCTTGTAAACGACGATGGGGTCGTGCTGAGCGTATGCGCGGAGTCCTATTCCGCGGCGGAGGTCGCTCATTGCGTCGATATGATCCATCCAGTTTTCATCTACATTCTGGAGAAGAATTACGCGCTCAATTTCTCGCATACGCTCGGGAGAAACTGCCGCTTCACGCTCAGAGTAAACCTTTTCTGCAATTTCTGAAAGGTCGCTTTTCAAATCTTCGGGGTTATAGTCAACGCGGTCGAGCTCGTCTCGTGAAAGCTTCAGGTCATCATCCGTAAGGAAGATCCCGCGGAATCTTGCGCGGATAAGGTCGAGATGCTCCGTCTGGACAAATCTCTCTTCGCCCATAACTTCGGAAACGGCGGAAGAAATCGTGTCGGAAATCATCTTCTTTATGACATCGGTTATGTCTTTGCCGTCGATGACTGACTGACGCTGGTCGTATATAATCGTTCTCTGCTGATTTATGACATCGTCA
>JAZTWZ010000032.1:0-2014 GCA_045636165.1 Eubacteriales bacterium | reverse complement strand
CTTGCGCACTCATCCTTGGTATCATCACAAATGTAGTTCTCTCAAAGAAAAAGAAGAACGACTAATTAAAACTTAAAAGAGCAGTTCCTTCGGGAACTGCTCTTTTTTTATTTATAATACTGTTTCCATATATGTCTTCTGGGGTTTCATTCCCATCGCCTCATAAAAGCGCATTGCATTCGGGTTACAGCTCCATACATTGAGCGTTACATTGTAGCACCCGCTATCCTTTGCAAGCGCAACCGCCGCCTCATAAAGGTCACGACCAATGTGACGACCGCGAAGCGTTTCATCAAAGCACAAATCGTCGATATATAAAGTTTTTATATCGGTGAGAACGGGGTTTTCGAGATGCTGCTCGAAAATGCAGAAGCAGTATCCCATAACCGCATCACTCTCATCAACCGCAACTAAAATAGGCCGGTTTTCGTCAGAAAGAAGCTCTTTAAGCTCATCCGCGTTATATTTTGTTCCAATTTTGAAAATATCAGGGCGACCGTTATGGTGGACAAGGTCAACCTGAGAAAGTAAATCAAGAATCTTCGGAATATCCTTTTCCATTGCTTGTCTTATCATATATTTCACCTCAGTTGTATATATACTACCACATTTTCGCCTATAAATCAAACGCCCGGGACTTCCCGGGCGTTTACTCTATTTCTTTTTCAATTTTTCAAAAAAGCTCTTGCGCTCGGTGTATGCGCTCTCGCCGACTGACTTTGCAAATTCAGCGAGAAGGTCTTTCTGCTTCTGCGTAAGATTCTTCGGAACTTCAATCGTCACGCGCACGAGCTGGTCGCCGCGGCGTGAGGAATTAAGCACCGGCACACCCTTTCCGCGAAGGCGGAAGATTGTTCCCGTCTGAGTTCCTTCGGGGATGCTGTATTTGACCTTTCCGTCAAGCGTCGGAACTTCGATTTCAGCACCAAGCACCGCCTGAGAGAAGGTAATCGGAACTTCGCAGTGGATAGTTGTTCCGTCGCGCATGAGTATATGATGCGGACGGACTGAAACGGTAATAAGGACATCACCGTTCGGGCCGCCGTTTGAGCCGGCATTTCCCTCGCCGCGAAGCGAGATTGTCTGTCCGTCGTCAATTCCTGCAGGGACATTGACGGAAAGCCTTTTCGAAACGCGTTCTTTTCCCGAACCACCGCAGCCTTTGCACGGGCTCTTTATAATCTTTCCCGAACCGCCGCAGGTCGGGCAGACACTTGAGCTTGAAACAACTCCGAGCGGAGTACGGCGCGTTGTCTTTATAGCGCCCGTACCGTGGCAAGCAGAGCAGGTCTCGGCAGTCGTTCCTGCCTCGGCACCTGAACCGCCGCACTTTGAACATTTATCTGTTTTTGTTATGTTGATTTCCTTCGTACAGCCAAACGCCGCCTCTTCAAATGAGAGAACGAGGTTTACGCGAAGGCTCTCGCCACGGGTCGGTGCATTTCTTCTTGATGCTCCGCCGCCGCCAAAACCGCCGCCGAAGAATGAGCCGAAGATATCGCCTATGTCAAAGTCGTCAAAGCCGAAACCGCCGCCATATCCTCCATATCCGCCTGCACCGAAGTTCGGGTCAACGCCTGCGTGACCGAACTGGTCATACTTCTGACGCTTCGATGAGTCGGAAAGAACTTCGTAAGCTTCGTTGACTTCCTTGAACTTTTCCTCAGCCTCTTTATTGTCTTTATTAAGGTCCGGGTGGTATTTCTTCGCAAGCTTTCTGTAAGCCGACTTAAGCTCACTGTCAGTTGCGGTTTTTGCTACCCCCAGCACCTCATAATAATCTCTTTTATCCGCCATTGTTTCATCTCCCTATTCCTTGGGGGTTATATTTTAGTGAACAACAAAAGGCATTTTTCAATGCCTTTTGTGTTCCGGAGCGTTTTTGCATTCCCGATTAGTCTACCTGTGTATAGTCTGCGTCTACTACATTATCGTCAGCGCCACCTGCTGTTGCTCCTGCTGCACCTTCCGCAGCCTGAGCTGCCTGAGCCTGCTGGTAAAGCTTCTCGGAAAT
>JAZTWZ010000031.1:0-10582 GCA_045636165.1 Eubacteriales bacterium | reverse complement strand
GCGAGAGCATTATGAAAGCCCGAGCGTAAAGCGCCGCAAGAAGAGCGAAGCCGCACGCGCAAAGAAAAAGAGATATTAAAAACTAAAAACTGCAAGGCAAATTGCCTTGCAGTTTTTGTTCTATAATTTATTTACATTATAATTTCAAAAAGCTCATTCAGGCGGTCGTACTGACCGAGAAGATAAAGATACCCCCAGAGCGCTTCGAAAGCGGTAGCGGCATGGTATGTAGTAGGGTCAGAGTGCTTCGGGATGGAGTTTACCTTCGCGTTTCTCGCACGGCGGAAAACGGAGACCTCCTCGTCCGTAAGGTGGGGGAGGAGAAGCTCCGACGCCTTACACTGTGCAGATGCCGAAACTGAGAGGACTGTATTTTTATGAAGCTCCCCTGCCTTACACAGCCCCTGTTTTACGAGCTTTCCGCGAACCATAAGCTCGAATACGGCGTCGCCGATATGTGCAAGAGCAGTCGCGCTCATCTGGAGAATTTCGTTTTTTGAAAGAGTTGTATGAAGAAAGTCTGACATACTGATTTGCCCCCTGCATTTTTTCAATTATATTGTAAGGCAGAATAATAAAAAAGTCAATTCACATAATAAAATAAAGCGTATATTTGTGTTGTAATTATATGGAAAATATGCTATAATTTTAAGGAATAACTTTTGGAAAAATTAACCTTACAAAAGTTACATTCCTCACTTTAAGGAAGGTGATAAAATATGGCGAGTGAAGCTGTTAAACAGCTCATTACGGCAGAAAAAAATCTTGCTGAAAAAATTGAAAATGCGCGCATTGAAGCAAAGAAAATTTGCGAAAATGCCATTTCTTCGGGAAAAACTCTTCTCGACTCAACGGAAGACCTTTGCATAAAGGCCGAAGAAGAGCTTCTTGCAAAAGCCCGAAGCCGCGCAGAAGAAGAAAATAAAAGAATTTCTGCCGAGGCTGAGTCTGACCGCGAAAAGCTTTCAGCTCTTGCGGCAGGGAAAGTAGGAGCAGCAGTTGCGCTTATAACGGAAAGGGTTGTGAACGGATAATGTCGATAGTCAAAATGAAACGGCTTCGTCTTGTCGCCAGCTCTTCCGAACGCGAACGGCTTATGAGGGCTCTTGCTTTTTACGGTGCAGTCGAGCTGTCGGATACAGATGTCGGTGATTTGCAGTTTTCCGAGGTTAGCACGGACGCTGAAAAGCTCCGTGAAAGCCTTGCGAAGATTATTTCGGCAGAGACTGTTGCCAAAAAGTACGGTAGTTTCAAGAAAGGTATGTTTTCGCCCCGTCCGGAGTTGCGTGAGAAAGATATTTTCTCATCAGAGCTTGTGCTCGAAGCGCTCACGGATGCTGAGCGGATAAACGAAGCTGAAGAGGAAATCTCAAGGCTTAATGACAGAAAGCTTAAGCTTAATTCCGAGCTTTTAAAGCTTGAACCTTGGGAAAACCTTAAGCTTCCGCTTGATGTTCCGTCAGGAAGACGCTATACCTCATCTCTCATAACGGCTCCCGCGACGGTAACTATAGATGCCTTGCGCGAGGCTATGACGGGCGCGAGCGAGCTTTCAGAGCTTTTTGAAATATCTGCTGATTCAGAGCTACGGTATATGCTTCTTATCGCATACCGCGATGAATTCGACAAGGTATTTTCTGCTCTCAAGATTCTTGGGGTTGCAAGCCTTGGATTCAGAGGAAAGACAGAAACTGCAAAAGCCGAAAGACAGAGGCTTCTCGGCGAAATAGCAGAGACAGACGAAGCAATTTTCGCGACAAAGAAAAAAATTGAAGTAACAAATGAAGATTACGAACGTCTTCTTGCTGCGGAGGATGCTTTGCAGACAAGGCTTTCATGTGAGGTCGAGTCTGAAAAGGGCATTGAGACAGGCCACGCTTTCTATATAGAAGGCTGGTTCCCGAAGAGGGAAGAAAAGACGCTCTCTGAGCTTCTTGAAAAGAATGGAGTGGCTTATGAGTTTTCAGAGCCGGAGGATGGAGACGAACCTCCGACGCTCACATATAACTCAAAAATGATTGCTCCGTTTGAAGTAGTTACGAATATGTATAGCGCTCCTGCATATACGGGAATCGACCCGAACCCCGTAATGGGTCCGTTCTTTGCGCTGTTCTTCGGAATAATGCTTTCCGACGCAGCTTACGGACTGCTGCTTATGCTTGCCGGCATATTTGCGCTTCTTAAAATGAATCCGCGCGGTGGATTTAAAAAGTTCATGCAGCTTGCGATAATCTGCGGCGCATCAACCATTGTATGGGGTCTTCTGTTCGGAGGATTTTTCGGAAACGCGATTCAGTCAGCTTACCAGCTCTTTACGGGAAAGGTCTTCCCGTACGATATGGCGCTGTGGTTTGACCCGTCTCAGGACCCGATGAAGATGCTCATCTTCTCAATGGCTCTCGGCGGAATTCAGATAGTTGTAAGTATGGCGGTAAAGGGATATATGATGATTCGCGACGGGCAGGTCTGGGACGCGATATTCGATATCGGTTCGTGGTGGCTTGTTTTTGCCGGTGCAGTAACCTGCATATTCAATGCAAGCGTCGGTCTTTATATCCTCATTGCAGGTGCGGCAGCACTCATTCTTACTCAGGGCAGAGCAAAAAAGAATATCATAATGAAGTTCTTAAGCGGCGTTATGAGTCTTTATGATGTAACGGGATATTTCTCCGACATACTTTCATACTCAAGACTTCTCGCGCTCTCCCTTGCAACCGCAGTTGTTTCCCAGGTTGTCAATACTATGGGAATGCTGACAGGTCCGATAGGCTTCTTTATCGTATTGATTATCGGCCATGTGTTCAATATAGCCATAAATCTTATAGGCTCGTTTGTTCACTCGGCACGACTTCAGTATGTAGAGTTCTTCGGAAGATTTTATGAAAGTGGCGGAAGGCTTTTTGCCCCGCTTACAATAAAAACAAAAAATACAGATATCATCAAGGAGGAAAATTAAAATGGATTTCACAGCAATTTTTACAGATGCAAACATAGGTACAGCTCTTGCACTTTTAGGTGCAGCTCTTGCAACGGTTCTTGCAGGTATGGGTTCTGCAAAGGGTGTAGGTATAGTTGGTGAGGCAGCTGCAGGAGTAGTTGCAGAGGACCCGTCAAAGTTCGGTCAGACTCTTCTTCTCCAGGTTCTCCCGGGTACACAGGGCATCTATGGTCTTCTTATCGGCTTTATCGTTCTCCTCAAGGTTGGTTTCGTCGGTGGCGGCGGAATTGAGATGACAGTCGCAAAGGGTATTTACATTCTCATTGCTTCTCTTGTTATCGCAGTTGTTGGTTATATTTCAGCTATCAAGCAGGGCAGAGTTGCTGCAGCAGGCGTTGGCGTTGTTGCAAAGCGTCCTGAAGAAGTTTCAAAGGCTATGATTTATGCTGCTATGGTTGAAACTTATGCAGTTCTTGCTCTTCTCGTTTCATTCCTTATGGTCAGCGGCGTAAACTAAGACAGGTGGCGTTTTAAATATGAACGGTATTGAAAATATTATAAAGAAAATATCAGACGATGCCGAGCGCGAAGCGGAAAAGCTTCTTGCTGATGCAAGAGCAGAAGCGTTGAAGACAGAAGAGGAATATAAGCAGAAGGCAGATGCGATAAAGACGGCTGCAGAGGAAGTCTATTCTGCAAAAGCAGAGGAAGAATACTCTCGCATCGTTGCGTCTCACGCTATGAGCGAAAGACAGAATACGCTAAAGAAAAAGCAGGAACTTATCTCATCTGCTTTTGATACGGCTTATGAAAAGCTTTGTTCTCTTTCTGACAGTGAGCGTGCAGATGTAATCGCTCGCCTTGCGCTGAAGGCAGCAGACGGAAGAGAAGGAGAGATTATCCTGTCATCTTCTGACCGAGAAAAGCTTTCGTCAGATATTATGAAAAAGGTAGCCGAAAACCCGAAAATCACCTTGTCGGAGACAAGCGCAAACATCGACGGCGGTCTGATTTTCAAAAGAGGAACAACAGAAATAAATTGCACCTTCCGTGCACTTGTTGATGAAATGCGCGAGGCTTGCGGTCGCGAAGTTGCAGATATTTTGTTTAACTGAGGTTTTTTATGAAAATAAAAGATACAGATTACTTATATGCGACGATGAATATACGCGCTAATGAGAAAAAGCTTCTCACGGCGCAGGTCATTGAGCGTATGACGGAGGCGAGGTCGCCCGAAGAGGCGGCAAAGCTTCTTTCCGATTTCGGATATGGGCAAAATGCAATGCTCACCTTTGACGATGTGGAAAAAGCTATTGAAGAGGCTTACGAGGATACCGTGAAAACGGTTTCCGAGGCTTGCGGAAATGACTATATAAAGGAAGTCTTCCTTCTTAAATATGATTTCCACAACTTAAAGGCGATTATAAAAGCTAATTTCACAAAGCAGGATGCAGAGCATCTTCTCTCAACGGTATCGAGTGTACCGAAGGATGTGCTTGTTTCATCTCTTAGGAGTGGCGACTTTTCGCGTATCCCAGAAAAGATGGCAGAGGCATATCTTGCAGGTACAGAGCTTCTTTCCCGTACGGGAAATGCAGAGCTTTTAGACTATATGCTCGATGAAGTCTGCTTTGAGATGATGACGGATGCGGCGAGATGCTCGGGAAGTAAGTTCCTCGAAGGTTATGTTGCGCTTCTTTGCGACATATCAAACCTTCGCCTTGCTGTCCGCCTTAAGAGAAGAGGCAGCGAAGAGGAGCTTTCAAAACGCCTTCTCTCCTTCGGAAGCATCGAAAAGGAAAAGTTTTTCGGTAAAGATTTCCGGGAGAGTCTCGCGCAAACTTCGCTTTCTCGCGCAGCAGAGCTTGGAAGGCTCACGGCTGAGGGCAAGGAAAGCTTTGCATCATTTGAGCGCGAGCTTGACATAGTAGTTTTGGAGTATATGAAAGAAGCAAAGTATGTTTCTTTTGACGAAAGACCGATTGTTGCATATCTCGCTTCTCGCGAGGCAGATGCAAGCACGGTTCGTATAATTATGTCGGGGAAAATTATGGGACTTTCTCCCGATGAGATACGAAGCAGATTGAGGGTGGTATGAGTATGCAGGAAAAATACAGACTCGCAGTACTTGGCGATTTTGCAAGCGTTCTTGGATACCGCACGCTCGGTTTCGAGGTTCGCGCAGCGGATAATAAAGAAGACGGGGCGCGCGAGCTTGCCTCTCTTGTTAAAGAGGGCTTTGCCGTTATATATGTAACCGAACAGCTCGCCGTGCATATTTCGGAAGAAATCGAAAAGTACAAGGATATGCCGCTTCCGGCAATAATTCTTATCCCGGGAAGAGACGGCTCTCTCGGAATTGGAATGAAGAATGTTCACAGCGCAGTAGAACGCGCAGTCGGTGCAGACATTCTTGGCTAAACTTAAAGTTGGAGGGGATTAACTCCCCTCGGCTTAAGAAGGGAATTGATTAAAAATGACAGGCGGAAGAATTATAAAAGTTTCCGGTCCGCTCGTTGTAGCGGAGGGCATGGCTCATGCAAATATGTATGATGTTGTGCGCGTCGGAAAAGACAGACTTATAGGTGAAATAATCGAGATGCGCGGCGACCGTGCATCAATTCAGGTATATGAAGAAACAGCCGGCGTAAAGTTCGGTGATGAGGTTGTTACTACGGGTGCTCCGCTTTCAGTTGAGCTTGCTCCGGGTCTCATCGAGAACATTTACGACGGTATCCAGCGTCCGCTTCAGAAGCTTCGCGAGATTTCGGGAAGCAACATTAAACGCGGCGTTGAGGTTTCAAGCATCGATCGTGAGCGTGAGTGGAACTTCTCTCCGAAGAAAGCAGTAGGAGATAAGGTCGTTTCAGGTGATATCCTCGGAACAGTTGAAGAAACTGTTATCGTTGAGCACCGCGTTATGGTTCCGCACGGCGTTTCGGGCGAAATTGTTGAAATCAATGCAGGCTCATTTAAGGTTTGCGATACAATCTGCCGTATAAAGGGTGAAGACGGTAAGATTTCTGAAGTTTCGATGCTCCAGAGATGGCCGGTTCGTAGCGGACGCCCGTATAAGGAAAAGATGGCTCCCGATATCCCGATGATTACGGGACAGCGTGTTATTGATACAATGTTCCCGATTGCAAAGGGCGGCGCTGCTGCAGTTCCGGGTCCGTTCGGAAGCGGTAAGACTGTTGTTCAGCATCAGCTTGCAAAGTGGTCGGATGTTGACATAGTTGTATATATCGGTTGCGGTGAGCGCGGAAACGAGATGACCGATGTTCTCCGCGAGTTCCCTGAGCTTCTCGACCCGAAAACAGGCGAGTCGCTTATGAAGAGAACTGTTCTTATTGCAAACACATCAGATATGCCTGTGGCGGCGCGTGAAGCTTCGATTTATACAGGTATAACGATTGCTGAATATTACAGAGATATGGGCTATGATGTAGCCGTTATCGCTGACTCCACATCGCGTTGGGCAGAGGCTCTCCGCGAAATGTCGGGCCGTCTTGAGGAAATGCCGGGTGAAGAAGGATACCCTGCATACCTCTCATCCCGTCTTGCTCAGTTCTATGAGCGTGCAGGAAGAATCATGGCATCCTGCGGCGAAGAGCGCCACGGCTCTCTTACCGCTATCGGTGCTGTTTCACCTCCGGGTGGTGATATTTCAGAGCCGGTTGCACAGGCAACGCTCCGAATCGTAAAGGTATTCTGGGGTCTTGATTCATCCCTTGCATACCGTCGCCACTTCCCGGCTATCAACTGGCTCAACTCATACTCGCTCTATCTTGACAGACTTGGGGGCTGGTTTGACAGCTCCGTTTCTCGCGAGTTTATGAAGAACAGAAGCCAAGCAATGGGAATACTTCAGCTTGAAGCTGAGCTTCAGGAAATTGTCCGCCTTGTCGGTATAGATGCGCTCTCGCCGAATGACAGACTTACTCTTGAAACTGCACAGATCATCAGAGAAGACTTCCTCCAGCAGAATGCATTCTCTGATACTGACAGCTACACTCCGCTTGATAAGCAGGCTCGTCTTATGAAGCTTATTCTCAAGTACAATGAGCTTGCGGGCGTGGCAATTTCAGGTGGAGCAAAGCCCCAGGAAGTATTTGCAATAAGCGCAAGAGAAAAACTCGGCCGTGCAAAGGATGTATCAAACGATACTTATGCTGCGGCTTATGATGAGATTGAAGCTCTTATGAAAAAAGAGCTTGACGCTCTCGTTTCGAAGGAGGCATAACGAATGATTAAAGAATACCGTACAATAGATGAGGTTGCAGGACCGCTTATGCTTGTCCGAAATGTTGAAGGCGTCGCATACGATGAGCTTGGCGAGGTTGAGCTTCCCGACGGAAGCCGCCGTCGTTGCAAGGTTCTTGAAATCAACGGAAACGATGCTCTCGTTCAGCTTTTTGAGAGCAGTGCAGGAATAAACTTAAAAGACAGTAAAGTCAGATTCCTCGGTCACGGTATCGAGCTTTCCGTTTCAGAGGATATGCTCGGACGCGTTTTTGACGGAATGGGCAGACCGCGTGACGGTGGCCCTGAAATCATTGCTGACGAAAAGAGAAACATAAACGGAACACCGATGAACCCGGCAGCAAGAAATTACCCCGACGAATTCATTCAGACGGGCATCTCTACAATCGACGGACTCAATACGCTTGTCCGCGGTCAGAAGCTTCCGATTTTCTCAGGTTCAGGTCTTCCGCACGCACAGCTTGCGGCACAGATTGCGCGTCAGGCGAAGGTGCTCAAGGCTGATGCTAAGTTCGCGGTTGTCTTTGCCGCTATCGGTATTACATTTGAAGAGGCTGACTTCTTTATCAGTGACTTCAAGCGCACAGGCGCGATTGACAGAACAGTCCTTTTCGTAAACCTTGCAAACGACCCTGCAATCGAGCGAATTTCAACTCCGCGAATGGCTCTTACTGCAGCGGAATATCTCGCTTTTGAAAAGGATATGCATGTTCTTGTTATTTTGACGGACATTACAAACTACGCGGAAGCTCTCCGTGAGGTTTCAGCAGCTCGTAAGGAAGTCCCCGGTCGTCGCGGATATCCCGGATATCTCTATACAGACCTTGCGACTATGTATGAGCGTGCAGGAAGAAACCTTGAGAGCGAAGGCTCAATTACGATGATTCCGATCCTTTCAATGCCGGAAGACGATAAGACTCACCCCATACCTGACCTTACGGGATATATTACAGAGGGTCAGATTATCCTCTCCCGTGAGCTTTATCGAAAGAATGTTCTTCCGCCTGTTGATGTTCTCCCGTCGCTTTCCCGTCTTAAGGACAAGGGTATAGGAAACGGCAAGACAAGAGAAGACCATGCAGGAACAATGAACCAGCTCTTTGCGGCATACGCGCGAGGCAAGGAAGCAAAAGAGCTTATGACGATTCTTGGCGAGGCTGCTCTTTCGGAGATTGATAAGCTTTATGCAAAGTTTGCAGATGCTTTCGAGAGAGATTATGTAACGCAAGGGTACGACGAAAACCGTTCAATCGAGGAAACTCTCGACCTCGGTTGGAAGCTTCTTTCAATCCTCCCGAAGAGCGAGCTTAAGAGAATCAAGCCGGAATTCATTGATAAATACCTTCCGGATACAGAGCACTAAGAAAGGGTGCGGCTTTTATGGCTACTTTAAATGTAAATCCGACGCGTATGGAGCTTAAAAAGCTTAAAAACCGTCTTACTACCGCACGCCGCGGTCATAAGCTTCTCAAAGACAAGCGCGACGAGCTTATGAAGAGATTTCTTGACATTATCCGCGAAAACAAAAAGATTCGCGAGGAAGTTGAAGAAATGCTTATCAGTGCAAACCGTGGTTTTGCGTCCGCAAGCGCTGTTATGTCAAAGGCAAGTCTCGAACAGGCTCTTATGTGTCCTGTAAAGAGTGTCGAGATGAGCGTTTCTTGCAAAAACATAATGAGCGTTGAGGTTCCCGAATTTGAGTTTGCCGAGAGCGACGGTAACACCATTTACCCATACGGCAACTCATTCGTTTCGGGTGAGCTTGACGATGCGGTTGACGGGCTTGCGCGCGTTATGCAGAGCTTACTTAAGCTTGCAGAAAAAGAAAAAACAGCCCAGCTTCTCGCGCAGGAAATCGAGAAGACACGCCGTCGCGTCAATGCGCTTGAGTATGTTATGATTCCTGACCTTGAGGAGACGATTCGTATGATAACGATGAAGCTCGACGAAAACGAGCGTGGAAATCTTACCCGTCTTATGAAGGTCAAGGATATGATGTTAAAGGAAAAATTCGAAAAACACTAAGTGAGAGGACTTCGCCATAATGATAGCTATTGTGACCGATGTCAGATACCGTATGAGCCTTCCCGTTATTCGATCCCTCGGAAGAAGCGGCGTAAAGGTTATATGTGCGGAGAGAGATGTGTGTGTGCCCCAAGCGGCTCTCGGGTTCTATTCAAAATATTCATCAAAGAATGTAAGGCTCTCGGATGTGGCAGAAAACCGTGACGGTTTTCTGGCAGGACTAAGAGAGCTTTGCTCTTCGTGTGATGAACGCCCGGTCATAATACCTGTCGGAATAGCGACTCTCCTTGAAATGTGCAGAGAAAAGGAAACGGTTTCCGCTTTTGCTGATGTAGCTCTTCCGCCGACAGAATCTATCGAACTTGCAAACGATAAGGCGCGCCTTGTTCCGTTTGCAGAGAGCGTCGGCATTCCCGTTCCGCAAACGACATTTATAAAGGAAGGCGAGAGCGTTTCCGAACTTTCCGAGAGAATAAAATATCCTACCGTTATAAAGCTTGCCCGAGGTGAGATGCTCGGGCTTTCTCCGGAAGAGAGATATGCGATCATAAGAACAAAAGAAGAATTTATAGAAAAATACCCCTCCTTTGCCGCTCACGGCGAGGAGGTTCTCGTTCAGCAGTATATAACCGGTGACGGATACGGCGTTTCTGCCGTGTTCGGTAAAAACGGCGAGCCGCTTGAAGTCTTCTGCCACAGAAGAATAAGGGAATATCCCTCGAGCGGCGGTCCGTCCTCGTTCTGCGAGAGTGTAGATGAGCCGCGTCTTGCAGAGTATGCGGTGAAGCTTCTCCGTGCGCTTTCGTGGGAAGGGGTTGCTATGGTCGAGTTCAAAGGAAACCCCCGCGACGGGTTCTATCTTATGGAGATAAACCCGAGACTCTGGGGAAGTTCCGGTCTTGCGCCAAACTCCGGCTGCAACATACCGTACGCGATTTTTAGGGCGGCAAGAGGAGAAAAAGGTGAGAGGTTTGAACGCTTTTCCCCCTCGTATAAGGTGGGGCATAAGATGCGCTTTCTTCTTCAGGACCTTCTTACTTTCCCTGCATATCTTAAAAAAAGCGATAATAAACTTAAGTTTGCAGCATCCTTCCTTTTGGGACTTCTGAACCCCAAAATTTCGGACGGTGTTCTTGATATACGCGATATAAAATCGTCTGTCAGATATTTGTTACAAGCACTTAAGAAAACCGACAGCATTGTGAGGTAGTTATGTATGAAGTTTGATTTGCATATACACACAACTGCGTCGCCCGATTCCATCCTCGAAGCAGAAGAGCTTTTCAGGGTTGCAAAGGAAAAGGGTCTTGACGGCGTGGCTGTTACAAATCACAATGTTCTTGAAAATGTAGAAAG
>JAZTWZ010000030.1:0-4040 GCA_045636165.1 Eubacteriales bacterium | reverse complement strand
CGAGACGCCGCTTGCGGTAATAAAACCTCTTGGCGAAAATGCAGAATCGGCAATCGGAAAAGAAAATGCAAGATATATAAACCTTATGCACAACTGAAGGAGGAAAACGGCATGGTATATCTGCTTCTTGAAAACGGGTTTGAAATGTGCGAGGCGCTTGCGCCCGTTGATATTCTTCGCCGAGGTGGCGTAAATGTTACGACTGTCGGCGTTTCGGCAAAGAACATAAAATCATCACACGGCGTAGAGGTTACAGCGGACGCACTCTTTTCCGAAACTGATTTTTCCGAGATGGAAATGCTCATCATTCCTGGCGGACAGCCGGGAGTTGACAACCTCTGGGAGAATGAAAAGGTAAGGGAGTTTGTTTCGGAAACATCAGAAAAGAAGATTAAGATTTCGGCAATCTGTGCAGCGCCGATGATTCTTTCCCGTCTCGGCATCCTTGAGGGGAAGAAATGCACCTGCTACCCCTCCTGCTCGGACGAGCTTCCCAAAGAGGGCTTTATGAAGAATACGGGTGTCATCCGCGACGGCGAGATTATAACCGGTCGCGCTGCAGGAGATGCGTTTGATTTTGCATTTGAGATTTTGGAGCTTCTTCGCGGAAAAGAAGTTGCAGAATCGGTTGCAGCGGCGGTGTGCTATGACAAAAAGTGAACTGAGAGTTCTTTCAAAAGAGAAGAATAAAACACTTTCGAAAAGCGAAAAAGAAGCGATAGACAAGAAAATTTTAGAAAACTTCTTATCTCTTGATATTTTGAGGAAAAACGTTTTCGTCTATGTCTCTTTTGGAGACGAGATTGAAACGAGAGGTATAATAGATAGCTTTATAAAAGCCGGATGCGAGGTTTGTGTTCCGATTTGCCGTGAAAAGGGAGAGATGGAAGCAAAACGCATAGAAAGTCTTTCAGAGCTGACTACGGGCAAATACGGCATTCCGGAGCCACCCGAGGATGCGGAAGCGATTGACCCTTCCGAACTTTCGCTTATAGTGGTTCCGGGGCTTGCGTTCGGGCGCGATTTTTCGCGGCTCGGTCGCGGAGCAGGGTATTACGACCGTTTTCTCGAAAAGGCAGTGGCTGCAACAAAGATTGCGCTCTGTCGGGAGGTAAATCTCTATGAAACCGTGCCGTGTGAAGAGCACGACAGAAAGGTTGATATAATAGTTACCGAAGAAAGAATCATAAAGGAGAGGTAGAGATGAAAAAACGCAGGAAAAAGAGCCCTATGGCATATATTTACATAGCCTTTATTCTCGGTATATCCATGCTTCTTTCGGCGTGGATCATAACATCCGTAAACGAGGTTTTAGCGCTTGCACGCCCCGATTTTGAAACGATAATCGAGATTCCGGAGAATGCAAGCCGCGGAGAAGTCGCAAAGATACTTAAGGAAAACAACATTATAGAACACAAAGGACTTTTCAAGACCTTTGCGGCTCTTACAAAACGCGGAGTAGAGTTTCCGGCAGGAGAGTATAAAATAAATTCCAATATGGACTATCGCGCTATGCTCCGACGCCTTACGAGCAAAAAGGCGATTCTGAACACAGTAAGGGTAACGATTCCGGAAGGATATGAGATAAGCCAGATTGCAAAGCTTCTTGAGGAAAAGGGGGTTTGTGATGCAAAGGCGTTTGAGGATGCGGTTGCAAACTCTGATTTTGATTATGCTTTCCTTGACGGTATCGCACTCGGAAAGACGAACAGACTTGAGGGATATCTGTTCCCTGATACTTATGAATTTTACAAAAACGATACGGCAGACAGAGTTATAAAGCGTTTTCTCGATAACTTCGAGGTAAGATTCAATTCGGAGATGCAGGAGAGAGCGAGAGAGCTCGGCTTCACGACTCACGAGCTTATTACGCTTGCATCGATCGTAGAGCGCGAGGCGACCGCAAAGGACCGCGAGAACATAGCCTCGGTATTCCATAACAGACTCAAGAACAAGACATATCCGTATCTTGAATCGTGTGCAACAGTTCAGTATATCCTCGGTGAGCGCAAGAAGGTAATAAGCATTGCGGATACGAAGATAGACAACAAATATAACACATACAAATATAAAGGGCTTCCGCCGGGACCGATTGCAAACCCCGGACTTGACGCTATAAACGCGACCCTTTATCCGAATACGACAGATTATCTGTTTTTTGCATTACAGGAGGACGGTACTCACAAGTTTTCAAAGACCTATGAAGAGCATTTGAAAACTCCGAAGATAAATCCGTGATGATGAATATGAAAAGACCTGAAATTCTTTCCCCGGCAGGGGATATGGAAAAATTGAGGGCTTCGGTGCTTTACGGCGCTGATGCTGTATATCTTGCTGGCGAGATGTTCGGAATGAGAACAGCATCGCAGAACTTCTCTGATGAAGAGATGTATGAAGCGGTAAAGTATGCTCACGAGAACAATGTCCGCGTGTATGTCACCTGCAATACGCTTATGCGAAACGGCGACATAAAAAAACTTCCTGCGTACCTCGAGATGCTGGGTGATGCAGGCGTTGACGGTATAATTGTAGCTGATCTCGGCGCTATGCGCGCGGCACAGAAGTATGCACCGCGTGCCGAGATACATATAAGCACACAGGCAAGCGTACTCAATTACGACGCCGCAAACGCGTGGTATGAGCTTGGGGCTAACCGCATCTGCCTTGCCAGAGAAACGAGCATGGAAGAAATCTGCGAGATAATGGAGAAGAAGAACAAAGACCTCCAGATTGAAGCTTTTGTCCACGGTGCTATGTGTATGGCATATTCGGGAAGATGTATGATTTCCGACTACCTCGCAGGTCGCTCATCAAACCGTGGAAACTGCGCCCAACCCTGCAGATGGACATACCACCTTGTTGAGGAGAAGCGCCCGGGAGAATATTTCCCCGTTGTTGAGGATGAACACGGAACGCATATCTTCAACTCAAAGGATATGAATATGGTATCCTATATCCCTGAGCTTATCGGGGCAGGAATCGATAGCTTCAAGATTGAAGGTCGTGTAAAGTCTTCGTACTATACAGCGGCGATAACAAACGCTTACCGCCTCGCTGTTGATTCGTATCTTGAAAATCCTGATGAGTGGAAGCGTGACGGCTTCTGGCTTACGGAGGTAAACAAGGTAAGCCACAGACATTACTGCACGGGCTTCTATTTCGGTGAGGAGAGAATTCAGAACACCGAAACCTCAGAGTATCTGCGCACATGGGATGTCGTTGCATCCGTTGTTGAGTGTGACGATGAGGGAAATGCTGTCATTGAGCAGAAGAACAAGTTTGTTATAAACAGAGAATATGAGCTTATGCAACCGAAAGCAGAGCCGCAGAAGGTCATATTTGAAAAAATGACTACCGAAGACGGTGAGGAAATTTCTGCTGCAGGTCAGGCGAAGATCCGCGTTCGTGTAAAGCTGCCGTCAAAAGCTCCTGCCGGTGCATTTATAAGGCAGGAAGGGAGCCGTTTCAATGCTTCGTAAGCTTGTTCATACGGCAGACTGCAAAGACGACGGAAAGAGCCTTGCCGATATCCTGAAGCGAAGATTCGGCGTTTCGGAGATGCAGCTTCGAAGAATTCGCAGAACCGAAAACGGGCTTCTTCTAAACGGCGAAAATGTATATACGATAGATACGGCGCGCCTCGGCGATAAGATTGAAGTGATTTTAGAGCCTGAGGAGAGGGCATCATCGGGAGTTGTCCCGACAAAGGGTGAGCTTGATATTCTCTATGAGAATGAGGATATTCTGATTCTCAATAAGCCTGCGACCCTTGCGGTGCATCCGTCGCACGGGCATTTTGACACTTCGCTCGGAAATATCGTTATGTGGTATTATGTAAGTCAGGGTGAAAACTTCGTTTTTCGCCCGATAAATCGCCTTGACCGAGGCGTTTCGGGGGTTATGGCAGTTGCAAAAAACGCATACACTCATACATTCGCCGCACGCCTTCTGCATAGCGGAAGCTTTTACCGCGAATACCTCGCGATAGCAGAAGGAATATTCGAGGAGAAATCGGGAGAGGTTTCGGCTCCGATTGGCAG
>JAZTWZ010000029.1:0-8661 GCA_045636165.1 Eubacteriales bacterium | reverse complement strand
CCATTATATCAGCGGAAAGTCTTATGGGGTTTTTAATATTCAGATAGACTCTGAACATTCTTCCTTCTTCTTTTTTGAGACCTGCTTTGCGTCCGATTGCTTGGCTCTCACTACCGAAGTGAAAGCCTATATCTTTACTTTTTTCAAAAGAAGTAAACTCCGCTTCAGGTGTATAATGATAAACCGCTCTTGGATGACCTCCGTTATCCTTTACAACAGTACCTCGAATCTTTTCAAAATCAACCTCGCCTATTTCTCTTCCTTCACTATCTTGACCGAACAAGCTTTTTCCACTGCTTCTGTCAGTGCTCCCTTGCTCAAGTACTCCTGCTTCAATTTGTCCATATGAGCCAACACCTTCGGTATCTGACTTTCCGGAAAGCCCAAAACGGATCCGTTTATCTCCACCTGAACTATTTTCTCCTTGTCCATCTAAAGCACCTCCTTCTGTAACGTTTTCATTATACACCGAATCACTTATCGGCGCAACACTTTCAGCGTTAGTTATTTTTGGGTCAGTTCGAAGATTTTTTACTCCTTGCGCGGTTTCTGAAGTTGCAGGAACAAAACCCAGCATTGTCGCAACCTTTGCTCCTTCAACACCTGAATTTCTGTATAACCTCGCTCCTCGCGAGTGGTTTTCGCTATAAAACAAACAATGGCTGAAGAAAATGCCTCAGCCATTGTTTATTTTACTTTTTCTTTGACATCCTGATAAATAACTTTATAATTTCCTGAATCGGGAGAATTGCAAAAGCAAGCGCCATTGCAACGGCATATTCCTGCAAATCAAGTCGCGCCAGTTCAAACGCATTTGCGAGGAACGGAATCTCAATAACAAGTGTCACCAGAACAAACGAAAGAACAGCCGCTCCCCAGAGCCATAAATTCTGATATTTAAGCTTAAACACCGAGCCTGTAAGTGAGCGCAGATTGAACGAATGGACTATCTCCCCTATCGCAAGGGTTAAAAACGCCATTGAAGTTCCAAGCTCTCCTGCAGTATAAGGAAGACTTCCGAACTTCTCAAGGTGCTGTATAAAGAGAACCTCGCGACCAACAAAGTAGGATATAAGCGTTATCGCCGCGACAAGTGCACCCTGATAAATTACAGCCGCACCGACGCCACCTGCAAACACACCTTCCGTCGCCTTTCTCGGTTTTCTATCCATTATATCTGCTTCAGGTTTTTCCATACCGAGCGCAAGCGCAGGCAAACAGTCTGTAACAAGATTTATCCAAAGAAGATGCACAGGCGCAAAAAGCGAAAAACCAATAAGCGTCGCAATGAAAATTGACAGTACTTCAGAAAGATTGGAGCCCAAAAGGAACTGGATGCACTTTCTTATATTATCGTATATGCGTCTTCCCTCACCTACTGCGGCAACGATGGTTGCAAAGTTATCGTCTGCAAGAATCATATCTGCTACATTCTTTGTGACATCTGTTCCTGTTATGCCCATTCCTACGCCGATGTCGGCATTTTTGATAGACGGCGCATCGTTTACACCGTCGCCCGTCATCGCTGTAATTTTACCGAGTTTCTGCCATGCATTTACTATCCTTGTCTTATGCTCGGGCGAAACTCTCGCATACACGGAGATTTTTTCGACAATGCTGTCAAATTCCGCCTCAGAAAGTTCCGAGAGCTCCGCACCCGTCATCGCCTGTTTTTCATCGCTTATTATATTAAGCTCTCGTGCAATGGCTACTGCCGTATCCTTATGGTCGCCCGTTATCATTATCGGACTTATTCCTGCACGGCGGCATTCCGCAATCGCAGCCTTAACCTCATCGCGGACAGGGTCAATCATTCCGACAAGGCCTATAAAGCAAAGCTCACTTTCAAGTTCACCTGCCTCATAGCTTTCAGGCACAGATGAGTACCGTCTTTCTGCCGCAGCAAGGACGCGAAGCGCACGGTCTGCCATAGCCTTATTCTCGGCAAGAATCTTTGACTTTATCTCATCTGTCAGAGGGGCGATTTTGCCGTCAGAATATGCCTCCCGACAGCATTTTAAGATTTCATCGGGAGCGCCTTTTGTAAACTGAACAATCTCTTCACCATTTCTAAAAACGACTGACATCATTTTTCTCTCGGAAGAAAACGGGGCTTCGCCTATGCGGATATACTCTTTTACCATATCGTTCTTATCAAGACCAAGCTTATAAGCATAATCAACAAGCGCACATTCAGTAGGCTCTCCTGTCGCACGCCCGCTTTCCGCATCAAGCTCCGCATCCGAAGCAAGAGACATTGCTTTTGCGAGATATTCTTCATCCTCACAAAAGCTTTCAACTACTGTCATCTTATTCTGAGTAAGCGTTCCCGTCTTATCAGAGCAGATTACCTGCGTACAACCGAGAGTTTCCACAGCCGTAAGCTTTCTGATAATCGCATTTCTCTTTGACATATTTGTTACGCCGATTGAGAGAACGATTGTAACAACCGTTGCAAGCCCCTCGGGAATCGCCGCAACGGCAAGGGATATCGCAATCATGAATGTATCAAGCACCGAATCGACGCTGACGGTACCGCTTGTCATAATCGAGCGGACAAAATTGATTCCGAATATTACGATACATATACCGATAACGAGCTTTGTAAGCACCGAGGAAAGCTCCGAAAGCTTCATCTGAAGCGGAGTTTTTCCCTCTTTTGCTTTTGTCAGCGCATCTGCAATCTTGCCCATTTCGGTATCCATTCCCGTAGCAGTTACTACCGCACGACCTCTTCCGTAAACAACTACACTTCCCGAGAAAACCATATTCTTTCGATCCCCAAGAGAGACATCACCCTTTTCTCCTCCCGAAAGAGCATCTGACTCTTTCGTAACGGGAACTGACTCGCCCGTAAGCGCCGCTTCCTCGACCTTGAGGCTTGCTGATTCTATAATTCGCGCATCGGCAGGGACAGACGCACCCGCTTCAAGAATTATAATATCTCCGACGACAAGCTCTTCGCTTGGAATCACGATATGTTTTCCGTCGCGAATTACATTTGATGTCGCGGCTGACATTTCGGAAAGCGCGGCGATTGACTTTTCAGCCTTACTCTCCTGAACGACTCCTAAAACGGCATTTACGATAACAACTGCCATAATGATTATTACATCCGCAGGAAATTCATTCTCGTAAAACGCCATAACTCCTGCAATGAGTGCTGCGACAATCAGTATAATCGTCATCGGCTCGGCAAGCTGTTTGAAAAAGCGCTTTACAATGCCGTCTCCCTTTTCCTCAAGAAGTTTGTTCCTTCCGTTTTCGGAAAGCCGTTTTGCTGCTTCCGCGCTCGTAAGCCCACTCTCCGTAACAGAGAGCAAAGACATTACCTCACGGTACTCTTTAAGATACTCTTTCATTCCTTACACACCTTTCTTATATTTAAAATTATTTACAAAAAAAATGAGACTTATTTGCTTATAGTACAAATAAGTCTCATCATTTAAAACAAAGCCAGAGAATATTACATCCCGATTGTTGACTTTATTACGGCAGGCGTCGATTACTCCCTTTTGATTATTCAGTTTTAAGAATTAAAGAAAGCTCTATTTCTTTGCCTCATCAGCCGGAGCTTCAATTGCCTTTTTCTTTTCCTTTTCAAACGCAACTCCGCCGACCTTGACATTTACTGCTGTTACCTTGATACCTGTCATTGATTCGACAGCAGAAATAATATTCGACTGAACTGCCTTCGCGACAGTCGGAATAACTACTCCCTTTTTCACAGTAATTGTTACAAAAAGCTCGACAGAATCTTCTGAAATCGTAACCTTTACGCCCTTTGCAGCCGTTTTCTTCCCGAGAAAATCTGCAACAAGCGTAGTTCCAAGGCCTGCAACACCGTCTATCTCGCTTGCGGCGATTGAGGTAATAGACGCGATAACATCTTCGGATATCGTAACCTTACCCGACTCATCAGCACGAGCTGTATATTCTTTAATTTCAGCCATAGTAGGTTCTCTCCTTTTTCTTTATGTAACATTATTATACCCTATTTCTTACTTAATTTCAACAATTTTTATTTGGCTTGGTGAAACTCCCGTTTCGCTTACAACGATATCCTTGATTTTTGTAGTGTCAGCAGCAGTAAGCCCTGTTTCGGGTGCGCTTACAATTACATTCACTCCCTTATCATTTATAAGCGCGACACAATCTGAAAAGCCCTTTGCCTTTATGAGAGTTTCGATTCGCGTTTCAGATATCGCGCCGCTTGAAATCGTTTCAATACTCTTTGCTGCACTCTCGCGCGACTCTTCAGGCATATTCTCCTCTGCTGCAGCTTCCTTGAGCGTTGTTATTGCGCTGTCTCTCGCTTTCTGCTTTTCAAGACGAGCTTCTTCAAAGTAGCTTTCGCCTTTTTCTTCTACTTTCTCTTCCGTAGTTTCAGTCTGTACCCCAAGAGTTGTCTTTATTCTCTCATCATCAACACTTACTTCTGTTGTATTCAAATTAAGATATACCGCAACACATATAAAAAGTACGATTATTGCGGCAACTGTGCCTTTTCTCTTCACTGTGTTTCCTCCTACTTTTTCATTTTTATTATGCTGATTTTGTCTGCACCGAGCCCCGTCAATGCCATGACCGATTCCGTTACTGCTCTTTTTACCTCAGTTTTCTCCGCACCGTCGCATATAACAAGTGCACCCCGGAACTCCGGATAAACCTCTTTCACAACAAGCGCACTTTCGCGCCCTGAGCCTTCCGATAGAATGCTCGGCTTTATATCGCTGTCCTGCTCTAAAACCACCCCGCTCTCACTTTCTCGCGCGCTTTTCCGCGCTTCCTTTTCATATATTTTTTCGCTTCCCGATTCTATCGATAGAATAACCTCGCACCGTCCGACTCCATCGCACCCGGAAAGCGCATTTTCAACCTTGTTCTCAAAATCTTTGACGATAACTTCTTCCGACACTCCCGAAACTTTTTTATTGTCTCCCTCGCCTTTCGGCAATACAAGAAGACACATTCCGACAACTATTATGACAAGTATGTATTTGTACTTTTCAAAAAGCTTTGTGTATTTTTTTGATATTGCTTTCTTTTCCATCATCCTACCTCAATTTTTATTTCCTGTCGCTCTCGCTCTATCCCAAGCTCGTCTTTTAAAACCTCGCTCACGCGCGCTGCCGAGACACTATCCCAACTTACGACCTCTGCGGATACTGCAACGCCGTCTTCAAGCCTTATATTAACTTTGCAAGCTTCTTCACTTACTTCCGCTTTATCCAATATATATGACGAAAGCTCTTCTTCTATGATATCTTTTTTTAATCTTTCAGTCGCCTCTGTCGTTTCTTCTATTTTTCGCCGAATACTCCTCTCGTAATCTCGCCCTATATCAAGAAGGCTCAAGCCTCTTAAATCAAGAATCGGCGATATGAGCGCGACCATTACCATTATGCTCGCCATCATAACGCACACCCTGCCTGCGCTGTTTTTCGGCGAAATCGCAGATATGACCGCAACAACAAGCGATGCGGCGCAAAGTCCTGACACCCATGAACTTATTCCCTGCATTACACGACCCCCACACTCTTCATTGCCGCGATCACCGCTATTATGATAACCGTTGCGACAGATGCACACATAGCGATTATGAGTCCGAAGCTCTCCGCAATTTTTGAAGAGAGCTCGGAGATTCCACCGTTTATCACGGGGCTTGATACGAGAGATGCCGCCTTGAATGCAAGGTAGTTCACAAGCATTGCGGCAAACGGCGTTGCAAAAGCCGAGAGAATTGAGAGCATCCCGAATACGCCTATCGCGTTTTTCATCATTGTTGCTCCTGACATAACAGTCTCTGCCGCCTCCGACACTATACCTCCGACAACAGGAACTGCAGCCCCTATTGCAAGCTGTGCCGTTGAAAGAGCTGCCTTGTCCGCCCCTGCGGTAACTATCCCCGAAACTCCGATATATGACACAAACGCGCCAAGTAACACACGAAGAGACCAGGACACAAACTTTACCGAAAACTCGGATATTTTCTGCAACACCGAACTTTTTGACGCGGCATTTGCAGCACCTGCAAAGATATTTATATACACAAGTGGCAGAAGAACTGAATTTATAAAGCTTATGAGCGCATCAGAAAACACGAGCGCAATTCCTGCCTTTACCGTTGCAGAGCCTGCAAAACCGCTTGCCGCCTCTGCCGCGGCAACGCTCGGAATAAGCGCTTTTGAAAACACATCTATTCCCGAGATGAACTCCTTGCCCATTCCCATTACGCTTGTTATGCTGCCTGACGCCGCAACTGTTACCGAAAGCGCACCAACAAGAGAGAGTACCATTTTTAATGCTCCGTTATCTCCCGACGGCATAAACGATTCCACAAAGCTTACAAGAAACGATACCGCACAGATAATACCTACGCATCTTATTCCCTGTGTCAGAAACTCGCGTATTCCCGAAAGAACCTTTTCCACTACCGAAAACATACCGTTTCCAAGGGATACATTCTCTTCAAATTCTATATCTGAAGCACCCGGGGCTGCCGCTATTACCTCCGGCACCTCAAGGACATCGTATAGCTCGTCTTTCGCATAAACCGTCGGCAAAACAAGAGTCAAAAGCATACACAGACAAAATACCTTTTTCATATCATTCCTCATTGTGAAATCTGCCCGAGCAGCCCAAAAACAAGCGGAATTGCAAATGAGATTGCCACGCCGCCTCCGACAAGCTCTATGTACGATGACGCCGCCGCAACACCGCTTTCGCGGCACATCTCGGATGCAAGACGCGCAACAATACTTATCCCGAGTGTTTTTACAAGCGGCTCAACGAGTTCGCGGTCAATTCCTGCCCAGTCGGAGAGTTCGAAGATAAGCGTTACCACCTTTAAAACTGCACCTGCCGTAGAAAACACGAGCGCCGAGATAAGTGCAACCGACAAGACCACTGACATTTCGGGAAGAGTCCTGCGAAGCGCCACTATTGCTATCGCGCCGAGTATCGCAAGGACAGAAACTTTAATTACAACTTCCATATTTTTAAAACCCGAAGGTTGATTTTATGAGGTCAAAAAGACTGCTTATCTCTCGGACTATTATCATAAGCACGACTATAAGCCCTGCAAGGGTCGTCATCATCGCCTGCTCCTCACGCCCTGAACGCACAAGAAGCTGATTTAGGACAGATACTAATATTCCGATTGCCGCAACCTTAAAAATCAAATCAACCTGCATTTTAACTTCTCCATCAAATCAATACTATAACGACCGAAACGCCGCAGATAAGCCCGAGCTTTGCATACAGCTTACCAAGGCTCTTACGGTCATTCTCGGCACTCTGCCAAAGCGACTGAACGCGTCTTTGAAGATGCGATATTGCGCTTATCTGCTTATCCGCATCATATCTTCCGAGCACTGCGCCAAGCTCCGAGAGAACTTCCCTCTCATTTGTCTTAAGCTTTAAATATTCCGCGTGGTTTAAATTTTTTCTCCAGATAATTGAAAACGAAACATCCGGTTTTTCGTGCTTCTCCTCTCCGCAAGCCTTGAAAAAGGAATCAAGCGGAGATACCGCTTCTTTTGAAAGCTTTTCCATAAGCTCGCAAATCGGGGTAAGGCACGAGCCTATCTCCGACAGCATCAGATCAAGCGCAGAAAGAAAGCTACCAAGAACTCTTGCGCGTACTGAAAGCTCCCATGACGCACCAAACCCTATTACTGTCGCGCCCCCGACAAGAAGAAGCGCGCCTATTATCCTTATCATACGCACCTCTCCCCGACAGTCACCGTCCTGTATGTAAACTCCCCGTTTTTCTTATTGAGGATAATCGCCTTTTCAAACACATTAAGCTCTTTTAATTTCTGATATGCCGGTCGCATAAAAACCTCCTCGGCATTTGCTCCGTGGACCGTTGCCAGAATTCCTACACCGCAGTTGAGTATTCCGACGATCGCTTTCATATCCTCATCTGCCGTTATCTCATCAAGCGCAATTATATCAGGAGACATTGAACGAAGCATTAAAGACGCTCCTTCTGCCTTTTCGATACCATCCATTATGTCTGTACACCTGCCGACATCAAACTGGGCCGCGCCCCTCTTTTTTGCCGCAATCTCCCCTCTCTCATCGACGAGAGATATTTTAAAACCTGTATCCGAAAGTCTTCTTACAAGGTCGCGAAGCATTGTTGTCTTTCCGTGTCCGGGGGGTGAGATTATTATTGTATTCAAAAATCTTCCGTCCTTTAAAACTCGCGGAAACACTCCCGCTGCCGCACTCGGAATCGGCTTTGCTATGCGTATGCACACGGAAGACAGGTCGCGGATTGCTCCCGTTTTGATATATGTTCCGCAGAGACCTATTCTGTGACCGCCTGAAACCGTTATGTATCCCTTTTTTATACTCGCTTCTGCTGAATGGACTGAACCACGGGTTGCAAGCTCAAGGACATTTTCAAGCTCCTCGTGACGAACCGGGCACTCTCCGATTTCCGTCTCTCCGTCATTTATACAAACCGACATAACCCGTCCGGCGCGAAGGCGAATCTCTGATGCACTTTCTTTTTCCTCATCGGAAAGCTTCATCGCTTCTCCGCGCAAGCGAAGCGGCAGATATGCCACTGCCTGTCCGTATTTTTTGAGTAATTCCTTTTGCATAGCATTCCATCCTTTCCGTTTGTCGCTAAATTATATGTCAACC
>JAZTWZ010000028.1:0-9385 GCA_045636165.1 Eubacteriales bacterium | reverse complement strand
GGGCAAAATCGTAATCGGCGAAAACTCAAATGTTCAGGATAATGCAACCGTACACAATAACACGCGAATCGGAAACGGCGTAACCGTTGGTCACAACGCGATAGTCCACGGCTGCGAAATTGCAGATAACTGCCTTATCGGTATGGGCGCAACTATCCTTGACGGCGCTAAAATCGGAGAAGGCTCACTCGTAGGCGCAGGCGCGCTCGTTACGGGTGGAAAGGAGTTCCCCCCGAGAAGCCTTATCCTCGGTTCTCCTGCAAAGCTCGTCCGTGAACTGACGGATGATGAGGTCGCCTCAAACATCAAAAACGCTGAAGAATATGTAAAGCTCTCAGAAAAGTATAAAGCATAACAAAAAAGCTCAGGTGATAAAACACCTGAGCTTTTTATTATTCATTTTACGGACGCTGACCGAGACCGCCCTCAAGGGTGATTGTTTCACCTGTCATAAACTTGAAGTCAGGGTGAGCAAGCTGGACGCAGACTCTGCCGATTTCAAGCTCAGCATCTCCGAAGTGACCTACCGGCGGCATCTTTACATTCTTCTCAAATGCATCGGGGTATGCATTCTTAAACTGCTCAAGCTGTGCTGTCCACGCTAGCGGACAGACGATGTTAACATTTACATTGTCCTTGCCCCACTCTGTTGCAGCAACACGGGTAAGACCGCGGATACCTTCCTTTGCAGCAGCGTATGCACACTGACCGAAGTTTCCGAAAAGACCGGCACCCGATGCAAAGTTGATTACTGTTCCCTCAGTCTTTGCAAGGTGCGGATAGCACGCCTTCATATAGTAGAATGTAGCATAGAGACCTGAATAGAGAGAAAGGTCAAACTGCTCTGTTGTATGCTCTGCAAGCGGAACGCCCGAAGCCGAAGCCTGAGCGTTGTTGATGAGAACATCAATTCTTCCGAACTCCTCGATAGTCTTTTCTACCACCATATTTACGATAGCTTCGTTATCAGCTCCTGCAGAAATATCAGCCTGGAGAATGAGAACCTTTATGCCATATAGTCTCTCGAGCTCTTCCTTTGCATCCTCAAGCTTCTTTACATTTCTTCCCGTAATAACGAGATTTGCGCCCTCTTTCGCATAAGCGGTAGCAATACCGTAACCGATTGAACCGCATCTGCCGTCAGAAAGAACTGCACGACCTGCACCTGTGATTATAGCTGTCTTACCTGTTAAAAATCCCATTTTCCATTTCTCCTTTTCTATATAAGTTTCTTTTCGACAGTCAAGAAAAACACACTCTTATTTTTTATTTAAAAGGTATTTCCGTTCCATTTGATATAATCTTATCTCCAAATTCGGAGTTCATAACTTCTCCAAAGCCAAAATTGAGCAAGTCGGCATCGTGACAGTCAGACGAAAGGATAAGCTTTGCACCGCGGTCAATAAGCTTATTTATAATATTCGCCGACGGATACGGCGCACTTCTGTACCCACGCGCCATAGCGCCTGTATTTATCTCAAAAATCTTATTTGTCGGGATGAGCTTTGAAAGCGCGCTTTCCGCCGCCTCGACATATCGGGGGTCACTCTCCGAAAATCTCTTTTCTCCCTCGTTAAACTTCGTTATAAGGTCGAAGTGTCCGATTATGTCAGCATTCGTTTTTCTCACGACATCGGAAACGCAAGCATAGTATGCCTCGCAAAGTTCAAAAACTCCGCCAAACGCAGAAACAGCTCTCTCAAAGCGCTCGGGACTGCCGTCAATGTTATAATATGCGCCGTCTTTTTCGAGATAGTGAACCGAGCCGATTACATAGTCAAAATCTGAAGTATCGGTTTCGGAGAAATAGTCCATCTCAATACCGCAATAAAGGTTTATCTCGCCGCGATATTTCTCACGGAGACTTAAGATTTCGTCCTTATAGCGCTTCGTATCTTCAAGGCTCATTGAATACTCAGGCTCACACGGCGTATAAGCGTGCCCCGAAAATCCGAGAGCCGAAAAGCCAAGCTCTATCGCGCGTTTCACCATTTCTTCAGTAGTGTTTTTACCGTCGCAATATTTCGTATGTGTATGAAAGTTCATTTTATAAAACATGAAGTTTTCTCCCGTAAAAAATACCCATTCGGATAAAACTGTTTAACATTAGAACTTTATCATAAATATATACTTTTGTCAACTTAATCAAATGTGTTGAACTCAGCGCAACAGTATGGTATGATATTATTATACAAATTCAGGAAAAGAGGTTTATGACTTATGAGTTTTTGGGCTACTCCTGCAGGATATTTTCTCCCACCGATAATTTTTATCATTCCTGCTATTATCTACCGCTTTCTCGTCTCTAAAAAAACTACGAAAAACAAAACAGCAGCCATAATCTCGCTTATATACACAATCGTGTCTATTTGCCTTGTTCTCGTATTGTCAGGCGGCTGGGCTCTCGATCAATGCCTTTTTATTGCTATCTTCGGGTTTGTAAATCACTATGTCCTCGCAGGAATAAAAGAAAACGAAAAAGGTCAGATTGTCCTCTTCCGTATTCTCTGGGCATTTCCGTCCTTAATTGTTCAAAACATCGTCAGCCACTTCACCAATCCTGTCATTATGGACCCAGTAGCGCTTCCGTCTGATGAATTGACTGCGACTATCATATATTTTGCGAGCTTTATCATTACAATAGCTTTCTACATCTACAAATTCAAAAAGGTAAGAGAAAATGTTGAAGCGAAGTTCAGGTGGCGCAAAAAGTTAAAGGAAGAAGCGGCAGAAAGAGAAAGACAGGAACAGGATATTGAATAAAAGAAAATACGGCAGGGGTGTTCCCCCTGCCGTATCGCTTTTTGCGAGCATTGAAAAAAGCTCTGTTATATGATAAAATATACCATATCCTTTTTCAGAAAAGAGGTTTATGTCTTATGAGTTTTTGGTTCACTCCGGTCGGCATCATCCTTCCGATAGTTCTCTATGTTCTCCCAATAATTGTTTATCGCTTTTTTATCTTGAAAAAATCGACAACACATAAAAAAGCCACTATAATTTCTATAATCTACTTCATTGTTTCAACTTCTCTTATCGCAATAATCTCAAATGAAGAAGCATTTTTTCAAGCCATTGCTTATGTCGTTCTCGCTTTTTTGAATTACCGCTTGCTTGCAGGCGAAAATAGAAGCAAAAGTATACGAGCTTGGGGGAAATTTCAAACCTCGAGACGCGGCACGAGTCTTATCGGCATAATATGCCTTTTGCCTTTTGTTGGTCTTCTTGGCAACCCAAACGGAGTAACTCTTATTTTACTTCTTATTATCGCCATCTTTTTCTCTCTTTTCCATTTTTTAAGATACGAAGACATCAAGAAGGATGTAGAGTCAGACATCAAATGGCAAGAAAAATTAGAAAGAGAGCGATTGGAGAGAGAACAAAAAGAACTCAAAGATGATCAAAATCCTTTGAGCAAAAAAGCAAAAAGGCAATTTAAATGTTCAGATTTACGAGTTCATATATCACCTATCATCTATGCTTTTCTTTTCTTTTTACTTTGGATTGTTTACACAGAAAGCACGACACACTTATTTCTTCTCCTTGCAATTCCTTTTGCTGTGCTTCTTTTCTTTCTTTTCAAATACAGACAAATTGAGGATGATGTCGAAGCCGCTCGTGAATGGCAAGAGAAGCTTGATAGAGAACGATTGGAGAGAGAACAAAAAGATAAAGACGGACGATAACTCGTCCGTCTTTTTTGTTATTCCGTTATACCGTAGCTTGCCGCCAGCTCAATGAGCTTTTCTGCCCATTCAGGAGACTCTTCCTGCAGATATTCGATTGCATTCTTTTCACCGTTGAATTTATTGGCTAAGTATTTTTCATACGGGTTTGCTCCTCGCTCAAGGAAATATTCAAAGGTCTCATAAGAATACTCTCCACCACCGTAACAATATCCACAGAGATTACGCGGATCGGATGCATCATATCCCCATTCTTCAACAAGATATCTGATTGCTTCCTCATGTTTCCAAACGCACGCAACCTGCAAAAGCTGTTCCTTGTTTGGGTCTGACCCTGCTTTCAACAGCTCTTCCAAAATCTCCATCCCGTTCGGAGAAAGATTTTCTTTCGCCAGTAGCCGAAACCCGGGATGTGCGTGTTTATATTTCGAAAAATCGACATCAGCACCTTTTTCAATCAGAAACTTAACTATTTTCAAATTATCAACACTGTCGTTTTCCGAAGCGAAACCTAATGGCGATGTATCGGTCAATATCGGTGCATAATTTACATCAGCCCCGTCTTCCACCAGAAGCTTAACCATTTCAAAATTTCCCGCCTTGCACGCCTCTCCCAATGGGGTGTATCTGTATCTTTCAGAACCCACCGCTTTTATGAGAATTTCGTCAACACAATTCGGATTTGAGAAATGCAGAATCCATTCCAGTTTGTTTATGTCATTTTCTTTTATAGCATCAATCATTCTGTTGCACTGATATTTGCTGTAACAGAATGATACCATATTAAAAAACAAAAATGAAAAGATAAAAACTATTAACAAAGCAAGCGCAATTACAAATTTTGGTGTTTTTTTACTTTCCAAATAAAGAACCTCCTATTCTTTGATACCATTTGGTAGTATCTTCAGGTGTATTACCATATGCTATCCACGGCAATATATCTAAAATTAAGTGTGCTAACCACAAATCTGGGTCTGCATAGTTGTATGTACCTTCATCTTCATCTGCGGTAATGACCACATTTCCTGTATGGTCGAATATAACCTCTCTTTTGCCGTCCGGCGAAACATATTTTATATTGGGTTTTTCACCTGGTTCTACTGTGTTTTGGTGACAAGCAGCTAACTCTGTCTCCCAATTCCAATCTTCTGCAATCTCTGCGGTTTTTGGAAAATCAACATTATACTGATTTCTTCCATAATGAATTCTCTTGATTTCGCTTTCTAAAAAGGCAATCGCTTCTTTTTTGGAATCGCGCTCTGACAGAGGGTTCAATATCGTTCTTATTGCCTGATAAGTCTCCGGTGGCAAATCGCCAGCAATCCTTGAAAGCTCACCCCAAAGATTATATACATCCGACCCGTGTTCTTTAACTTTACCCCACAATGTTTCCTCAGATTTTTGAGAAGCATTTTTCACCTGAATATGCGTGGGAGTTGTTCCTGAATAGAGACTTATGTTTGCTTCTCCATTTTCTGATGGGCTGTACGAAAACTTTTGTATTGTTGGTTCTCCATGAACCGATGGTCTGTACGGAAGATTTTGTATTGTTGGTTTTCCATCAACGGAAGGACGGTATAGTGCATCTCGCACCGTTGGTTTCTGTACTGACCGTGTTTCCTTCTGCAAGGGCATAATGTTTACAGAATTGAACCCTTCAAAGAAGGTATCATAGTCCTTTTCCGTCATATCGTCGCCAACTAATTTTACATTGGATGCAAATGGGTCATAAGTTTTGGTTTGCGTTGTTGACTGCGAAGCCCACTCTTTTTTACTCGGTACCTTGCCCGACTCGTAGTCCATAAAAGTTTTTGGTCGATTGTTGAATAAATTTTGTGTTATCATTTGTAATTACTACCTCCATTATAGTACAATTTTTTTATTTTTGCAAATTTTAATCTTTAATTGAGATTCGACGACAACGAATCTTTTCACCGTCGTCGAACCCTCTTTTTCCTATATCCCCCTGAGGAGCAAGGTTACAATAATCGTTGCTACGCCGCCGATTACCGAGCCTGCTATGAGGCGGTTTGTTGCGATAAGCGTATCGAGCTTTGTTTCGAGCCGTTCAAACCGGACATCGCCTTGATTGAGCCGTTTGTTTATCTTCTCGCGCATGCTCTCGCAGGTCTCACAAGTTACATATTCCACATTCTCACCTCTCAACTTAACTTTTCGAGGTAGCTCGAATGTACCCAGCCGTTTACGATTCTGCTCCATGCGCCCTGCACCTCAAGCACGCTCACGATATCGCCGTTATAGAGACTTCCGATGCGCTTGTGGAAAACGCCCGGACCGCTTCTGACATTGAGGCTCGTTCTGACGCGGACGCGTCTTCTCTCGCCACCGCGGACCCATATTCCGATAAAGCCGCGGACACGCCTGCCGGAGAAATAGTTTCCGCCCGGTGCATAAAACTGCGTACTGCCGCCGCCGTCGAGGTTTATCGCATTCTCGACGCCACTTGAAACAAGCCTTTTCCGAAGCTCAGAGAGCGTTACACCGCCTTTGTCGGGGATGAGGACTGCAAAAAGCGACTTCCCCGAAAGCCCGAGAGCCGTTCTTCCCCTGCGACCTGTTATGCCTGCAGGGTTCTGCTTTTCCTCTTTTCCATTTCTGACAAGGACGGGGTATGCACCGATATAGTCGGGCGCATTCACATTGTTCTTATACGAGAAAACAGCCGTCTTGTTTTCGGGAAACGCGATTCCGTAGCTCTCTGTCAGGCGATGAGCCTCTCCACCTGCCACGACATCGCTCGCCGCACGGCGCGTTATGAAGTCAAAAAGCTCCGCATTCATAAGAAAATCAGGCTCACGACCTCGCGCAGAAGTAATTCTTTTCTTCGCGCTTTTTATCTCCTCGTTTCCATCATTGGCGTAAAAATAGCCTATGTATTCGATATCCGAAAGCGGTATCTCATAAATTCTTCCGCCCTTGAATGATTTAGATGTCACGCTTACCACTCCCAATCTGCTTTATTATATTCGCCACATATACAGACGCCATTCCCGATACCACTCCGCGAAGCACGAATTCGACGACATTTCCACCGACTGCCGCAAAGTACAGCGTCTCAAATATAACTCCGAGCGCGATTGCCGCAAGGGGGATGAATCTGTCGTCAAAGAACTTTGCGCTTTTCAGCGCGTGGCAGATACCGAATACTGCGGCAATGACAAGGTATAAATCAGGCGTTATGAGCGAGAGGAAAGTCTCTCCGATGAAATTCTCCGTCATATATTCTCACCTCCGTAAACATCGTTTATATCTGCGAAAAAGCACTTCTTCGCTTCATACAGGGCGTTTACAAATCGCTCGCGATAAATGGATGAGTTGTAGTTTTCTCCGTCATCCTGGTAAAAGTATGCTGCAACGCCAAACGGAAGTGCTACCGAGCATATTTCGTCTGACATCGGAAGTTCGTCTTCCATATCCAATATGACAGGAGCGGTTTTAATCTCCTCGCGACCTTCCGCACGGCGGATAGAGTTTTCATACGGCAGACTCTCCGCCGCAACCGCTGATAAAATGCTGCAGAAATTATCGCGGAATGCTTTATCCTCTCCCTCACTTTCAAACATAAGCGCAAGCGTTCTTTTGTATATATTATATGCTTTCATTTTTTATAAAACTCCTTTCATTAATACAAACGGGGACAGCCGAAGCCGCCCCCGCCAAAACAAATTAAAGTGTAACTGTTGTAACTGCCGACGGGAATGCTCCGTCCTTATATGCGTATGCACGAACCTCTGTTCCCTTTTCCGTAATGTCGGAAGACACCCCGACCTTTGCGGATGCGGAATATCTCGGGTCAGAACCGTCTGTTGTGTACTTGATACTTACGCCGCTTGTTGTGCAGGTGATTGCGCCGCTTGTTGAAATTGACGGTGCTGCACAGACGACTGCTGCGCCGCTTTCCGTATTTACATCGACATAAACACCATCACACTTTGCGCCGAAGACAAAGAGGTCATAATACTGTCTGCCCTCAAGAAGTGCGCCGGAGATACCCGGAGGATCCTTGTGGAACTTGGTATCGTTGAGTTTTACCGGCGCGCAGGCAGCACGTTTGTGAACAATCATGAAGTTTACATTTTCCGGCCAACGAGAGCTCGGAACCTTGATTACCTTCATACCGTCATAAGTGCCAACCTGACCTCTGGAGAGAGACTTCTCAAGAAGTGCGTCGCAGCCGCGGAACTCTTCTGAAAGGCGAAGCTTTGTATATGTATCTGTCGGAACGAAGAGAACACGGTCAAACTCCGGAACTTCGCAGTCGTCCATATAAGTTGTTCCCTTTGTTATACGCTCGCAGACATTGCTCTTTGTGAGAGCGCCTGCCTCGCCGTTGATTTTACCTGCAAGGCGTGAAAGTCGCTCGAAGCTGTACTTATCCATAAGCGGAATTGCCTTTTCGCTTATCTGGAGAGAAAGCATCTTACCTGCCTCCTTGATACCGTTCTGATCGAGGTTGTTACCCTTGTCGATGGTCATCGTGAAGCTCTTGTCCTGAGTGAGCGTAAGCTCCTGAACAACATCCTCCATCTCCGTCGGTGTGCCGTAGCGGTTTGAACCGCCACGTGTGTAGTCTGTCATAGGTACTGTAATCGGGGTTGAGATTCTTACTGTCTTTACTCCCGAGAAAGAGTACTCATTTGAGAGGTGACCGTTGATAAGACTTTCAACGGTGAACTTGGTCTGAATTTCTTTTGCATACTTTGAATGTAAATTGATAGCTGACATAATTTTAATAATTCCTTTCTTTTTTTAAGTTTTTTAATTATACATTTCAAAACCTTCAAGGAATTCGTCACGGTATGTCGGAGCTCCGTCGCTTCCGATTGAGCCTACGCTTTTTCCTGCAGCGTTTCTTGACTCGCGTTCTGCGCGAAGGAGATTGTCCTTTTCGAGAATGAGCTTTTCCTGGTATGCTTCAATCGGTGTCATTCCGCTTGAAACTCCCTCGACAAGCTCCGAGAACGCCTCGCGTCTGGAGAGCGTCGGATACTTTTTGAAAAGCTCTGACCACGGCCCTGTTATCCCCAAAGAATCTGTTATTCTCTCTATCTGTCGGGCTGCTCTTTCTCTGCCGCCGAATTCACTTCGGGTTTCTGTGTTACCGGCTTCCTGCATATCCATATACTGTCTGCGCGAAAGCCCTTTTTCTCCTGCGACTCTGTCGAGGAAGTCGAGTTCACGCTTATATTTCGTGTCCCGTTCCGCAACGACATGGTCGTAGTTCATTCCTTTTTGTGCAAGGATGCGAGCCTCATCAAGAGTTATGTCACGCTCCTCGCCGTTATATTTAATTTTAAGTGTTTCTGTTTCTTTGTCGGTATGGTCGCCTTCAAAGTTTTCTTCTTCGGAAATATCGTCGCTTTCGAATAGTTTTTCCGGAAGCTCTATTTCCTGCTCCTCTGCCTTGTTGGTTTCATCAAACACAGTAGAGCACCTCCATTCATTATTTTTTCGGTGGAGCTTTTAAGACTCACCCTGATACTGGGCATCTTTTTGAAACTCTCTGCCGTCTTTTGCGCGCTAAAGCGACAGAGGCTGTTTCGCTTTTTCTTTTTATCTTTATCGCTCCTCATTCCGCAAGCATTCAAAGCCGTATCCGTTCCGTATGTGCGCTTACGGAAGGATAAGACCGCCCGTTGCGGAGTCACTTTCTCTATGTGACGCTGTCTATTATATCA
>JAZTWZ010000027.1:0-7300 GCA_045636165.1 Eubacteriales bacterium | reverse complement strand
GACATAAGAGTCTCAAAGCTCTCTACCTGATTCTGTGCGGTGATAACATTGAAGAGAATGTTAAGTTCTTCGTCAGTAAGCGCCTGCATATTTGATTTTGGCGCCTCTGTATATTTTGTGAGAATTTCCGTAACTGCTTTTGCTGGAATCTCAAAGTCCTTCGCAAAATCGCGGACCTTGTATTTCTGTGCGCTGCTCATACAGTTATCCACCTCCGTTTAAATTCGTGTTTGCGTTATTTGTTTCGGTTTGTCTTCTTTCGGGATATCGACCTTTTCGCTCTTTTCTCAAGCGAGGGAAGGGCGGCTCTTGCGCTTTCGCTTTCTGCCGAAAGCTTTTTCGCTATCGCCGCGGAAAAGCCCGTATCGCAGACAGCAACAATTGCTGAAGGTCTCTTTCCGAGAGCGTTTCCTATCTCCTCGCGGGTTTCGGAAACGGTAATGCAGGGAAGTTCAAAACTCTCTGCGATTGATTTAAATGTAGCCTTTGTTCTATCTGATGCATCGCTTGCTACCAGAAGAAGCTTTGCAAGATTTCTGCTGCAAGCCCCCTTTACGGCTTCGTCGCCGTTCCCAAGCTTACCTGCACGGCGTGCAAGCCCGAGAAGACCGAGATATGAATTATTCATTTTCTGCCACCATCAGCTCTTTTGCAAGAGATTCATAGACGGCGTCTGATATGTCAGAAGCGAAGGCTCGCTCAAGAGCACGAGTTTTTCTCGCGCGGCCGAGGCAGTCAACACTTCTGCAGATATAAGCTCCTCTGCCGGGAAGCTTGCCCGTGATGTCAAGGGAGATCGCGCCGTCCTTAGATTTTGTAATTCGGACAAGCTCATCCTTCTCGCGCATCTCGCGACACGCAACACACAGGCGTTTGGGTATCTTCTTTTCCTTTGTCATCTTCCGTGACACCGTCCTCTGAAGTTTAGTTTGCGCTGCTTGCCGGCTTAATGTCAATCTTATATCCCGTAAGCTTTGCTGCAAGACGGGCATTCTGACCGTCCTTGCCGATAGCAAGAGAGAGCTGGTCATCGTTTACGATAACGCGGCAGGAGTTTGCCTCCTCGTCAGCCTCAACAGAGATAACATTTGCTGGAGCAAGAGCAGCTGCGACAAACTCTGCAATATCGTCAGAATACTTTACGATATCAATCTTTTCTCCGCAGATTTCGTCGCAGACAGCAGCAACACGGCTACCGTGCGGACCGACGCATGCACCGATCGGATCGACATTCTGGTCGTTTGTAGAAACTGCGATTTTTGTTCTAGAACCTGCTTCTCTTGAGATGCTGCGAATCTCGACTGTACCGTCGTGAATTTCAGGAACTTCAATCTCAAAGAGACGGCGTACAAGACCCGGATGAGTTCTTGAAACGATAATCTGCGGACCACGGTCGGAGCGCTTGACTTCGACAACATAAATCTTTACGCGGTCGCCCTCGCGGAGAACTTCGCCCGGAATCTGTTCCTTAGCGCCGAGGTAAATTTCAGTTTTTTCCTTAGCGCCGGTGATTTCGATTGAGGCACCGCCGTTTCTCGGGTCTGTTCTTGTGACGAGAGCTGTGAGAAGCTCGTGCTCCTTGGAGGTGAACTCACGGAAAACAACGCCTCTCTCCGCTTCGCGGATGCCCTGGATAATAACCTGCTTTGCAGTCTGTGCAGCGATTCTGCCGAAGTCACGGGTTTCAATCTTGACATTTACTATATCGCCGATTCCTGCTTTTTTGGAGTACTTCTTTGCATCGTCGAGAGCAATCTCCTCTGCCGGGTTTTCGACAGCCTCAACAACTGTCTTCTTGACAAACATGCGGATTTCCTTTTTCTCGCAATCAGGCTCTACGAAAACATTGTCTGTATTGCCGGCGTTGTCGCGCTTGTAGGCTGCAAGCAGTGCCTGGGAAACTCTCTCAAGCATATAGTCCTGAGGAATTCCTTTCTCAGCCTCCAGCTGTGCGATGGCGGCAAAAAATTCTGCGTTCATTTTTCAATCGTCCCCTTTAATATGTTATTTAAAATTCAACACGCAATCTTACAGATGCGATTTCTTTCTTTTCAAAGAAAACTTCTTCTCCGTCGATACCCAGCGTAACGCTTCCGTTATCGTATGCGGAGAGGTTTCCGGCAAATTCCTTCTTTCCGTTTTTCGGAGAAAAGGTTTTGAGCGTAACTGCGCTTCCCATATACTTTTCAAAGTCGCTCGGGCGGTAGAGGCGTCGCTCAAGCCCTGCGCTCGAAACCTCGAAGATGTATGAAGTGTCAATCGGGTCAGCCTCGTCGAGAATCTTGTCAAACGCGCGTGAGAAGTTTTCGCAATCGTTAATTGTAACTCCCTTTTCGCTGTCGATATAAACGCGGAGATAGTGCTCGCCGCCTTCCTTTACAAACTCGACATCCCATATCTCAAGACCGAACTTTTCGGCAACGGGAGTGGCAAGAGCCATAACTGTTTCTGTAATCTTATTCAAAAAAACACCCCTTACAAGTAATACGAGAGTGGACGATCACGCCCACTCTCGAACCTACTTTCTTACTATATGCCAAAGTATAACATATATATACGCGTTTTGCAAGTGTTTTTGCCCAAAAAATTTTAATTTCTTATGAAATCAATCAAATCTATATCGACACACTCAGCTTTTTTGTCGCTTGCGGCATATTCTCTTGCAAGCTTTATCGCGCGGTCGAGCTGAGTATCCTCGACGAGGAATTTCTGCTCGAGAGCCTTTGTCTGCTCATCAACCTCCTCAAGAAGCTCCCAGGAGCACATTGAGGTAACCTTCGGAAGATTCATATCACGGCAGAACATATTGAGTGCAAAGACGGTTTTCTCATCCCAGTTGCTGTCAGGGGTTCCGTAGAAATAACCGAGAAGCGAAAGTCTTTCCTCAAGAGCCTTGACATTTGCAGTCTTTATCTTGCTTACATTAGTTTTGGGAACGATGCGTGTCATATACGGAAGCTTGTAGGGAGTATATTTAAGATCGACATCGAAGTCGGGCTTGATACCGATTCCGTCGTAACTTCCGCTTACGGGGAGCTTGAGGTCAATAACGGTGACAACAGCTTCATCGCCTGTACTTGTCTGTATATGTCTCTGACCCATACCCTTTCCGACTGAAGTCTTTCCGACAACAACGCCGTAGCCGAGGTCCTGAAGACTTCCTGCGAGAAGCTCTGCAGCAGAAGCGGTGTATTCGTTTATGAGGATGACAAATTTGTTGATTTCAAAGCCGTAGCCTTCAGTCTCGAAGACATTAATCTTCATCGGCTGTGCCTGCCAGGTCATAAGATACGGAACATCCTTTTTCGGGACAATGTTGTCCATGATGTTGATGAAGCAGTCCATCGAACCGCCACGGTTGTTGCGGAGGTCTAGGATAATGGTGTTTACTTCCGCATCTCTGAAATCTTTGTAAGCTTCGATAAAATCGACAAAGGTGCGGAGACCGTCAAACTGCTTGAGCTCAAGATATCCGATTTTATCGTCAATAATTGATGCGTTTACATCGGAAAGGGAAAGTGTGGATCTCTGAACCTTGAAGGTAATGGTTTCTGCTTCGCGGAGAACTTTGATTTCAACATAAGTTCCCTCCGGTCCGCGGATAGCCATGCTTGCTTCAACCGGGGCAAAACCGCGGAGAGAGATGCCGTCAGCGGAAATGAGCTTGTCTCCCGGAAGGATACCGGCGTTTGCTGCAGGCCCCTTTGAGGTTACGCTCTGAACGGTGAGATATTCTGAATCTTCGGACATCGAGATTGTAACGCCGATTCCGACCATTGTGTTTGTATTTCCGTAAGATGCTTCGTATTTCTGCGGAGCCATATAGTGAGAATAGCGATCGTTCTTCTCATAAATTCTGTTCATGAATTCATAGAAGAAATCGGGGTCTGCTTCAAAGCTCTCGATGAGGGCTTCGCGTATGTAGTCTATTTCCTTTTCTGCAAAAAGTGTCATCGAGGTATAGATACTGAGTGCCTCGTCAAACTTCTTTCCGAAATCGATTTCGTCTGCTGCAAAGGCGAGAACCGAAAGGGAGAAGCAAAGAACGAGAACGAGAGCGATTTTTCTTAAGAGAGACTTTTTCATTTTTTATCCTCCGTTTTTAGTTTGATGCCTCTGCTGTACGGATGTTCATGCAGAGAGCACTTTCTCCTGCTACGGCGTTATTGATTTCCATAGCGTAGTCTATTTTCATCTGCCCTCCGAGGTCGGAGAGAGATTTGTTGATGCTTTTTGTGCTTATTCCCACTGTGAGAGCGCCAAAGCCCATATCGTAATAGGAGATGTGCTTTTTGCCCTCCTCGAAAATCATGTGGGTTTCAAGGTCTCCGAATCGCATAACGGTAACCTTGTTTTTCTCTACCTTGACGGTAGTTGTGGTATTTCCGAGTCCCGTGAGCTCGCTTTCTTTATATGAAATATAGTAATTTCCGTTTTTTTCGTAGAAGCGTCCGCTTGTAACAAGCTCAACGCTATCGTTATCCGCATCCTCAAAGGTCTGAAGACCTTTTATCGTTATAATAACATCCTTTTTCATTTTCTGCTCCTTATTTTCCAACCTGAACTTTCCGAACCTCGCCGCCAATCGCCTTGCCGAGAAAGAGCGAGGCGAGGGCGTCAAAGCCTTCTGCATCGTCAGAAACGAAGAACTTTGCATCTCCCTGAGGGGAGAAGTTCTTTCTGACGGAATCGTTGTTTTTGAGAAGCTTTGCAGCTTCAAGTCCGGGGTTTATGAGGGAGACCGCGTCACCCATAAAGCGAGAAATCGCCTTTTCGATTATGGGGTAGTGGGTACAGCCCATTATAAGTGTATCAACGCCTTTTTCCTTGAGTGGGGAAAGGTATTCCGAAACCATGGTAGTAACGACGATGTCATCGGGTGAAGTCCTGCCGTTTTCAACAAGCGGCACAAACAACGGGCAGGGGTTTGAATAAAGCTCCGCATCGGGGAGATACTTTAAAATCTCGCGCTCGTAGGAACGGCTCTTTACAGTTGCAGCAGTTCCGATAATGCCGATTTTCTTGTTTTTTGTCGCAGAAACTGCCGCCTCAGCCGCAGGCTTGACAACCCCGAAAAGCGGAATATCGTAATCGTTTTCTATCACGGGAAGAGCAACCGAGCTTACCGTTCCGCACGCCATAACGATTGCCTTTATATCAAATGAGCGAAGAAAGTCAACATCCTCTTTTGCGTAGCGGAGGATGGTATCTTCAGAACGGGTTCCGTAAGGAACTCGCGCAGTATCACCGAAATAGACAAGGTTTTCGCCGGGGAGCAGACGCATGATTTCCGAAACCGCAGTAAGACCGCCAAGTCCCGAATCGAAAACGCCGATAGGTCTCTTATCCATAATTACGGTCTGTCCTTTCTAAGCCTCAAGTGCAAGTGAGATGAGCTTATCAAGAAGGTCGGAGAAAGCGATTCCCGATGCCTCAAAAAGCTTTGCATACATACTGATGCTTGTAAAACCGGGGATGGTGTTGATTTCGTTGAAAATGACCTTGCCGGTTTCCTTATGAACGAAGAAGTCAACCCTTGAAAGTCCGCGGCAGGAAAGTGCGCGGTAAATCTTTTCGGCATAAGTTCTGATTTCGTCTGAAAGCTCGGGCGAAATTTCAGACGGGATGACTGTCTTTGATGCGCTGTTTAAATATTTTGATTCGTAGGAATAGGTCTCCGTAGCAGAGAGAACCTCGCCGCAGACGGAAATTGCAACATCGTCATTTCCGAGTGCTGCCGTCTCAATCTCGCGCGCAGGGATAAACTCTTCAACGAGAGCCTTGCCACCGTAGCGGAGAGCGTCTGCGAGAGCGCTTTCAAGCTCCTCGCGGTCAGATGCCTTTGATGCACCGACGGAAGAGCCTGTTCCTGCAGGCTTTACGAAAACGGGATATGAGAACTTTCCTTCAATAACTGAAATGATATCGCCTTTGAAATCGGCGTTTGTAACGGTAACCCAGTCTGCCTGTGCGACGCCTGTTGTCGCCGCGACGAGCTTCGTGAGAGATTTGTCCATAGAAACAGCACTCGCAGCACAGCCCGGACCGACGCACGGAATACCTGCAAGCTCACACGCGCCCTGGAGTCTTCCGTCCTCGGCGTTTTCGCCGTGCATAACGGGGAAGATTACATCACAAGGAATAGTTTCTCCGCTATCAAGGAGATAAATACCACGATGCGCACGGCTTACGCAGAGAGAACATTCCTTTTTAGGAAGGTTTTTCCAAAGATCCTTTTCAATCTCCTCACAAGTTACCTCGGGAAGATAATACCAATCGCCTGTGCGTGAGATGCCGATAATCGAAATATCGTATTTTGATTTGTCAAGACCTGATATAACGCTTGCGGCAGAGCGCAGGGAAATTTCATATTCGCTTGAAGCGCCGCCGAAGAGGACAGCAAGTTTAGTTTTGTTCATAAAAGCAACTCCGTTTTATTTAATACTGTAATTTATATGTATCGGAAATACGGGATATGTCATAAAATGACATAGGCAAAAATCGAAATGAAGTGGCAGATGCTTCCTCCGAGAGCGAGGAAGTGAAAAGCCGAGTGCATATACTTCTTCGTTTTGCCAAGCCCGTAAAGAACGGCACCGACCGTGTAGAGAACGCCGCCGCCTATAAGAAGCCATATTCCGACGATGGGAACTGATGCAAAAAGCGTCTTCGCCGAAAAAACGACAGCCCAACCCATCGAGATATAGAGCACCATCGAAAGAACGCGGAACTTGTTGAGGCTTATCGCATTAAAGGTAATTCCGCAGGCGGCAGCCGCCCAGATGATACCGAAAACCGTAAACCCGACAGGACCTCGCATAGCGACGAGGGTGTACGGCGTGTATGTACCTGCGATGAGGAAATATATGCTGCAGTGGTCGAGTATTTGGAAAACGCGCTTTGCACGGTTTATTCCGAGCGCGTGGTAAATCGTCGAAACGGTGTAGAGTATAATCATCGAAGCGCCGTAAATCGCACTGCTCACGACCATCCAGGCATCGCCGTATTTTGCTGAAAAAACAACGCAGAGAACGAGAGCAACAATGCCGAATGCAGCACCGAGGCCGTGTGAAATCGCGTTGACAAGCTCTTCTGCAAGTGTATATCTCGGAAGTCCGAGTTTTTGTCTTTTATCCATAAGTCATATCTCCATACATTATCCATTATATCATATCACTTTTTGAAGCAAATTACAATGCGTTTTATCGACAATTTAAAAAATACTTGACACGATTTTTTGGTAGTGATATAATGATTCCAAACCGTTGAGGAAGAGTAAGTAGAGTCTGTTTCCTTTCCC
>JAZTWZ010000026.1:0-3395 GCA_045636165.1 Eubacteriales bacterium | reverse complement strand
GCGAGCTTGATAACCCGTCGCTCTCAACCTTTGCTTCTCACCTCTGCACGCCCGAAGAGGTCCGTGCCTCTTTCCCGAAAATCGGCGAACTTTCAAGCGAGGTTTATACAACTCTCCACAGGGCAGGGAAGACGACGCTCTCATACACAGGCGGCGATTCAATCGAGATTTTAAACCGCTCTGGCCGCATCTGGGAATTCGGCAACATCCGTTCTCTTACAGAAAGCGACCGCGAAGAAATCCGCGCCTGCATCCGTTCGTTTGAAGATTCGGGCTATTCCACAACTGCTATCGGTATGCGCTCGGGCGATGAGTTCCCGTGTGACAGCTCTCTCGTATTCATCGGCATCGCCGCAACGAGCGCCGAGGTAAACAAGGCAGATACTCCCGATACCGCAGCTCTCGCGGAGCTTGGAGTCCGTACATATCTCCTTACCTCGTCCGATGCTGCGCGCGCAAAGCTTGGCGCAACATCGCTTTCAATTCCCGATAAAAACATCCTCTGCGGAAGAGATATTGAGCGCATGAGCGACCTTGAAATCTGCTCCTGCCTTAATGATACATTTGTTTTTGCAGGGCTTTCACCCAAAGATAAAACACGAATCGTCCTCGCGCTTCAGAGCCTTGGTCATACGGTTTCCGCAATCGGCTCGTCAATTTCAGATTCGGCACTTCTTGACTGCGCCGATGTTTCCCTCTCCGATATACGGAGCGAGGATGCGGTAAAAGGCACCTGCAACCTTCTCTATGACGGTGAATCAGCGGCTGACCGCGCCGTTTTGTTTGGAAAGGTTACGCGCGGCAGTATCTCAAGAGTGATTACTTATCTCTCCGCCGCAAACCTCGCAGAGCTTTTGTGTGTCGGGCTTTCCGTTCTCTTTGGCTTCGGTTATCCCATGACACCGCTCGAGATTCTTGTTGTAAATCTCATTACCGACATTTTCCCTGCTATGATTCTTGCAACCTCGTCGCGTCAGTTCCTTCGCAGCAAGAAGAGACTTCTCTTTATCCTCGGCGCAGTATTCGGCGTAATCTCAGCGTCAGCATACCCCATTCTTTCGATATTCCCGCTTACTCGCCCGTTTGCCGAAGTCGGAACCTGCGCGATACTCATTCTCCTTGAGCTCATCCTCGTTTTCCCGACATATTTTTCAGGGGGTATAACAGATGCCAAGTGAAGTTGAACTCAAATATGCCCCTCCCAAAGGTTTTTCGGCAGATGACCTTTTTTCAGCTTCCGAAATCGCACCTTTTCTCGGTGAAATTTTGGAGATAACAATGAAGACGGAATACCTCGACACGGCATATAATGATGCAAAATCGCGCGGAATCTCTCTCCGCCGTCGTTTTGAAAACGGCAAAAGCCTTATTTACGCAAAGACCTCGCGCCTTACCTCGGGCGAGCTTACCGTAAGAGGGGAGTGGAGCGTAGATTCCGACGACATCAAGAACGCAGCCTCGCTTCTCCTCGAATCAGGTGCACCCACGGCCGAGCTTGTCGGACTTCCGCTTGAAGTCCACGGAAAAGTTTCCTTTCTCCGAAAAGAGGCGCTTTTGACTCTTCCCGAGTTTTCCGCAATGCTCTCTTTTGACGAGGGTACTTTCGGCGAAAATACGCCGTTTTCCGAAATAGAGCTTGAGCTTAAGTCGGGCGATGTCGACGACCTTCTCCGCTTCGGACGGCTTCTTTCAGAGAGGTACGGCTTTGTTCCCGAAACTTCCTCAAAACACGCTCGCGCCGTCGCTTATTTTAAAAAATAGATTTTGTCAAATAAGCTTGACTTTTGTCGTAACTTACAATATAATAACAGACAGCAAACGACCTTTAAAAACGGTACCGGGATGCCGACAAGGGAAGTAAGTTTCATGTGTGTCAAGTTCGCCTTGCCGAGATTTTCGGTGAGGCGTTTTTTATGGTCACAATTAAATATTGGAGGAGTCAGATACTATGAAAATGATTTTTGATGTCGAATCAAAACCCAAGTTTGGTCAGATGATAGTTTTTGCTATCCAGCAGCTTCTTGCTATCATGGCAGCTACAATCGCAGTTCCTGCCATCGTCGGCAACGGTATGAGCGCATCCGCAGCTCTCTTCGGTGCAGGTGCCGGCACAATCGTTTATCAGCTTTTCACTAAGTTCAAGAGCCCTGTTTTCCTTGGTTCATCCTTTGCCTTCATCGGCTCTATGGTTACGGCTTTCGCAGGCGCTGTTTCAGCTGCTCTCGGCTTTGCCGGAATCATCCTTGGTGCAATCTTCGCAGGTCTTGTTTATGTTGTTATCGCTATCGTAATCAAGCTCGTTGGCGTTAACTGGATCAACAAGCTCATGCCGCCGGTTGTTATCGGTCCGACAGTTGCTCTCATCGGTCTTTCCCTTGCAGGAGCTGCTATCAACGATGTATTCTCCTACGGTCCGGTTGATGCAAACGGCGCATTTATCATGACAGGCAACATCTGGGCATCTCTCGTATGCGCTCTTGTTACTTTCTTTGTTGTTACAGCTTGCTCTGTTTACGGCAAGAAGATGACCCGTCTCATCCCGTTCATCATCGGTATCCTCGCAGGTTATGCTGTTGCTCTTATCTTCACCGTTATCGGTATCAAGACAGGCAACGACCTTCTCAAGGTAATCGACTTTGCTCCGTTTGCAGCTCTTGTTGAAAACGGCGTTACACTCAATACATTCCTTTCTGTTCCGCAGTTCTCATTCATGGAAGCTATCAAGGGAATCAAGGAACTCGACGGTTCATACATTGCTACTGTCGCAGTTGCTTACATCCCGGTTGCATTCGTTGTTTTCGCTGAACACATCGCAGACCACAAGAACCTCTCAAGCATCATCGAGCGTGACCTTCTTGTCGAGCCGGGTCTTGCAAGAACTCTCCTCGGCGACGGTGTAGGTTCAATGGTTGGCGCAATCTTCGGCGGATGCCCGAACACCACTTACGGCGAAAGCGTAGGCTGTGTTGCTATCACAAAGAACGCATCAGTTGCTACAATCACAACAACAGCAATCATCGCTCTTCTCATTGCATTCGTTTCTCCGTTCGTTGCATTCCTTGATTCTATCCCGGGATGCGTAATGGGCGGCGTATGTATCACTCTTTACGGCTTCATCGCAGTATCAGGCCTTAAGATGATTCAGAAGGTTGACCTTGAAGACAGCGCAAACCTCTTCACGGTTGCTGCTATCCTTATTCCCGGTATCGGCGGAATGGCAATGGCTATCGGTAAGGTTACAATCACCGCTATCGCTTGCGCACTCATCCTTGGTATCATCACAAATGTAGTTCTCTCAAAGAAAAAGAAGAACGACTAATTAAAACTTAAAAGAGCAGTTCCTTCGGGAACTGCTCTTTTTTTATTTATAATACTGTTTCCATATATGTCTTCTG
>JAZTWZ010000025.1:0-14043 GCA_045636165.1 Eubacteriales bacterium | reverse complement strand
CCACTACGAAACTTTTTATGAAATTATATAAAGGAGATATAAAAATGAATGAAATTTTAGAGAGAAACAAGGTATATTGGCACGGTCTGTTTGATTATGAAGTAATCGATTGATAAAACATTGTGCATATGGCTGGCAGCGCTCCTTCTCCGCCAGAAAGTGCGTACACGAAAGTGTTCGGACTTTTTCTTTTTCTCTGTTGAATTCTCTTACTATCTTTGCTATACTGTATTTAAAGATTAAAGGGGGTTTTTATTATGTTTGAACATTCAGGCAGCAAGCTTAAGGCAGTCGCTTTTATTTACCTTATTATAGGCGTTCTGTTCTCTCTCATTTACGGTCTTATTCTTATGACCGAAACCTTCGCAGGACTTATTTTCATCATTGTCGGCTCATTCTTCTCCTGGGTTACGGCTCTTATAATATACGCTTTCGGAGAAATCACCGACGAAATCAAGCAGTCAAATGTAAATACATACGGAATATACCGCTTGCTTGAAAAATCTCAGCAAAACTCTGGTGAAGATAAGTAAAAAAACGATTAAATTCCTGCTCAAAAAATTTTTCAAAAATTTTGAAAATTCTTCTTGACATTTGCCTCAAAAAAGGCTATAATAGTCACGTTGTCAATCGAACAACGGTCATGCGAGTGTGCTGGAATAGGCAGACAGGCACGTTTGAGGGGCGTGTGTCCATGACGTATGGGTTCAAGTCCCATCACTCGCACCAAAGACACTTGCGAAAGCAAGTGTCTTTTTTCTTTTTCAATAATCAGATGTGAGGTAATTACAGTGCAGATAACAGCAATAACACTTACACAGCTCTGCAGTATGTTTTTCTTTATGGCGGTAGGCTATTTTTTCACAAAGCGCGGCACTCTTACAAAAGATGCAGGCAGCAACCTCTCAAAGCTTATCGTAAATATTTTCCTTCCTGCAATGGTCATCCTCTCGTTTTCAAACAACTTCAAGATCGATGTTCTCCGCGACAAGATTATGATTGTAATTTTCTCGGTTGTTGTTCTTACGATTACGGGCATTCTCGCAATCTTCCTCGCAAAGCTCTTTTCCAAAAACAAATTAACTCAGAACATTTATATTTACAGCTTCACCATCCCAAACCTCGGATATATGGCATATCCCCTCGTTAAGGCAATTTACGGAGAAGCAGCTTTTCTTGATACGCTCGTTTTCTGTATCTCCTACAGCCTTTATATCTACACAATCGGTCTTTTTATTCTGACCTCGGGCGAAAAAATCACCCTCAAAGGTCTTTTGAATCCCACTCTCATCGCTACTTTCGTCGGCATCCTCATCGGTCTTCTTGACTTCAAGCTCCCGACGGTTACAGTAAATCTTCTTGAGATGGCAGAAGGTGCGGTTACTCCGTGCGCTATGGTTCTCACGGGTACGGTTTTTGCACGAATCAACATAAAAGCAGTCTTTACCGACTGGAAGTCGTATGCCGCTTCTGCAATAAGGCTTCTCATCATCCCGATAGTTGCTCTTGTTATTTTCAGACTCTTAAAGCTTCCACAAAGTTGGATTATCCCTGCAATAGGCGTTCTCGCGATGCCGATGGGTTTAAACAGCGTTATCTTCCCCGAAGCTTACGGCGGCGATGCTGAATCAGGCGCAAAGGTCTGTTTTATGTCAGCAATTCTCGGAATAATCACGATACCGATAGTTTTCGCTCTTATATAAAAAAGCTCTTCGGAATTTCCGAAGAGCTTTTTTATATCGCCATATATCTTTCTTCACCGCGCATGAGTGAAACCTTACCTGCGCTCATATCAAAAATTTTTGCAGATAGCGCATCAAACTCTTCAGACGGAATGACAAATGAAACCGTAACCTCGGCGCCATAGTCGGCTTCTATGTTTTTCGCGCCCATTTCCGCGATTAACTTCTGGACAATCTCAAAAAGGTTGTACGGAACGCTCATCTCTGCCTTTCGCCAGAGGCGCATAACGGCAATTCCTGCCGCGTCAAGCGCGATTTTAGCCGAGTGTGAATACGCTCGGACAAGTCCGCCCCCACCAAGCAGAATTCCGCCGAAATAGCGCGTTACGACGCAGCAGAAGTCAAATACCTCTTCCTTCCTGAAAACATCAAGAACAGGCATACCCGCCGTTCCCTGCGGTTCGCCGTTGTCGGAATAGCGCATTATGTTGTTGCTGCGGATTGAATATGCATAGACATTGTGCGTCGCAGTTTTATGTTTTTCGTTTATCTCGGCGATGAATGCAAGTGCCTCTTCCTCCGTCGGGGTATATCTCACCTCACCGATAAATCGGGAGCGTTTTTCGACAAATTCGTCGATTCCCCTTCCTGCCGGGACTCTAAAGCTCATCAGGCGTTTCACCTCCAAGTTCTCGGTTTATCTTTCCGTAAATTTTATCGTTGACAATTGCCTTTACCGTTATCTCTGAATTTCCGTATTCCTGCGAAAGAACCTTGCCCTCGCGGTGCAATATATCAAGAAGAGCAGACCTATTGTACGGTATCTCAAATAATACCTCGCGCTCTGTTTTTGAGAGTGCCTCGCAGATTTTTTTGCAGAGTTCATCTCTTCCCTCTCCCGTTTTTGCGGAAATGCACACGCAACCCTCGCTTTTGGGAAAGTCGGAAAGATTCTCTGCTATATCACATTTATTGAACACCGTAAGCTTCGGTATCTCCCCTGCACCAAGCTCATCTATAACCTTCTCGACGACGCGACCGTGCTCAGGGAATTCGGGGTTTGATGCATCCACGACATGCAGAAGTAAATCTGCATACAAAAGCTCCTCAAGCGTTGCTCGGAACGCACGCGTCAGATGATGCGGAAGCTTTCTTATGAACCCTACCGTATCTGACAGAATAACCTCGCTTGTTTCACTTATTTTAAACTTCCTTGATGTTGTATCAAGCGTATCAAAAAGCCTGTTCTCGGCGTGAATTCCTGCCCCTGTAAGCATATTGAGAAGAGTGGACTTTCCTGCATTTGTATATCCGATAAGAGCCACAAGCGGAACCTCGCGGCGAAGCCTTCCGCGTCTCTGCTCGCTGCGAACATTTTTTACCACCGCAAGCTCTTCTTCAAGGCGCGATATTCTTCTTCTGATATGACGGCGGTCTGTTTCGAGCTTTGTTTCACCGGGACCGCGCGTTCCTATTCCTCCACCAAGACGAGACAGCGAGGTTGAACCTCCGGCAAGACGCGGCAAGATGTATTTATACTGTGCAAGCTCTACCTGAAGTTTTCCCTCTTTTGACTGGGCACGGGATGCGAAGATATCAAGGATAAGCGTCGAACGGTCAACAACCCTCACACCTAAAATATCCTCAAGGTTTTTCGTCTGTGCAGGGGAAAGCTCGTTATCGAAAACTGCAAGCGAGATATCGTTTGCTTCTATGAAATCACAGATCTCCCGAGCTTTTCCAGTTCCGATAAGCGTTTTCGGTTCGGGAGCGTGGCGGTTCTGCAAAATTCTGCCAACCTCAACTCCGCCTGCAGTCGAAAGAAGTTCTGAAAGCTCGTTGAGGGATGCCTCATCCGTCTTTTCGTCTTCTGTATATATATCAGCCGCAAGTCCTACGAGAACCGCGCGCTCTAAAATCTTTTCACTGTCCATATTTTCGTCCTTTACTTCTGTTATAATTTTAGTATAACTTAAATCTTCGTTTGTATCAATATAAAATTTGCCGAAAAGGCTCAAATATGATATACTAAAACAAGAATTCTCGCGGAGGTGAAACAATGCTTCATTTCGTACTCGGCAGAGTTAAAAGCGGAAAAACTTCATACATATTCGACAAAATTAAAAAGTCAAAAACTCAAGGGTCTCTCCTCATAGTTCCCGAACAGTTTTCTCATGTAACCGAGCGTCTCCTGTGCGAACGTCTCGGTAATTCCGCGTCCTTCTACACAGAAGTCACAAACTTCCGTCGCCTTGCTTCAAAAGTCAAAGCCGAGTTTGGCGGAGATGCCGAAAGCTTCATAGACGGTGGCGCGAGAATGCTTTATCTCCATTCTGCCTTAGAGGATGTTCTTCCCTCTCTTTCATCCCTCTCAAAGGATATGCTCCGCCCCGAAAAGCTAGCTTCACTTCTTTCTCTGATTGACGAATTTAAGGCATACGGTATTTCTCCCGAAAAACTCGCTTCTGTTTCTGACGAGATGAGTACTTCTCTTTCCCGTAAAATATCCGACCTTGCACTTATCTATGCATCATACCAGAACCGTCTCGGCGAAGATTCCTTTGATGCTTATGATGAGCTTGCCTTTGTCGCAGATTCTGTCTCGCGAAACAACTTTTTCGCAGGTAAGAATATTTATTTTGATAACTTTTACGGTTTTACCGCCATCCAGTTTGACATAATCGAAGCCGCAATTTCAAAAGCTGCCAATGTCTATATAACTCTTGAGCTTCCCGATAATGCGGAAGATGGTATGGAAAGCGGAATATTCAACGAAGCTCTTATGACGAAAAAGAAGCTTGAGAGCATTGCAAAGAAAAACGGCATAGAGACTTACGAAGCCTATCTTTCACGTGAACCTGACAGTGCTCTTAAATATCTCGACCTTTCTATTTCTTCGGAAGAGACTTCCGTCTCGCCATTCCCTGCCGCTGAAATCTGCATTGGCACTGCCGATAACATTTTCGAAGAATGTGAGCTTGCGGCAGGATATATTCTCGAAAAGATTAAAAACGGGGCGCGATTCCGTGATTTTTCCGTTGCCGTATGCGATAACGGCTATCTCCGTATATGCGAAGCCGTATTCAACAGATACGCTATCCCCTCATACGCAAATTACGCAAACGACCTCATATCGAAACCGATAGTCTCTCTCCTTCTCTCTGCTCTTGAAATCAGCCTTCGCGGCTTTAGGACTGACCTTGTAACCGAATACATAAAGACAGGTTTTTCGGGAATCTCTGCAGGCGGACTTGATATATTTGAAAACTATCTCTATACCTGGTCGCCAAAGGGCTACGAATGGGAATCGGGAAAAGACTTTACCAAAAACCCGTTTGGTCTCTCCGCCCCCGAAACAGACGAAAGCGCGAAGACTCTTGCAGTCATAAACCGCGTGAGACGAAAGATTTATGAACCGATTCAGAAGCTTTCCGTAGCTTTGAAGAAAAGCGGCGGCGGCGAGGATGTCGCAACCGCGCTGTATAATTTTATAAACGAGATAAATCTTCCGCGCAGAGTTTCTGCATCCGCTTATCTTGCAGAAATCTCCTCACGCTTTACAGAAGCGCAGGAGTTTGAAGCCATACTCGGAACTCTGTACGAGGTAATAGACAACATCGGTCGCATAAAATCTGAAAAACTCGATATTGAGGATATATACCACCTTTTCAAGCTCGTCATTTCGCAGTACGAGCTTGCCACCATCCCTGCGACGATTGACTGTGTCAGCATTTCCGACCTCTCCCGCGCAGACGGTGAGCGCTGTAAGTACCGCATTGTTCTCGGTGCAAATGACGGTTCTTTCCCCTCTTCAGAAAGCGATTCAGGGCTTCTTTCCGATAACGACAGAGAAGAACTTTCAGAGCTTGGAATTTCGCTTGCGCCTGCGTTCTGTGAGCGAATCTGGGGCGATCTCCGCCGTGTGCACAGTGTTCTGTGTTCTGCTGAGGAAGGGCTTTATATAAGCTCGCTTACGCTCTCATCCAGAGGCGAGGAGATGTATGAGGCTGACGCGGTATCGCGAATCCGCACACTGTTCCCTGACTTTATAACGGCTATGTCACTCTCTGACGCCCGTTCACTTTCCCGTATTCCCTGCTTTGATGACTGTGTTTCTTCGGGTAGACAGCCCATATCTGACAACGACCCCGAGCTTTCAAAAAAGCTCTTGAATATATACGAAAACTCGAAGAATACACGCGGTCCGATAATCTCGAAGGAAAATATCAAGGCCGTTTTCGGAAAGAAAATTCGCCTCAGTGCATCGCGCGCGGACCTCTTCTCATCCTGCCGATATGCGTACTTCCTGCGATACGGTCTTGCCGCTTACCCCAGAGAGAAGGCAGAGATTTCCCCGATTGAGGCAGGAAATCTTATGCACTATGTCCTTGAAAAGGTTATCTGCCGACTTTCGGAAGACGGTACTTATGAAGAAAGCATCGCGCTTGAATATACGCGCGAAGCTGTCCGCGAATATCTCGCGGAAAACCTTGGAGACACAGAAAAACTTTCGGGCAGAATGAAATTTCTCCTTTCAAGAATCGAGAAAACAGTTATCGCAGCAGTGCTCGATATCTGCACTGAGCTTCGCTCGGGAAGCTTTGTGCCGAGTGAGTTTGAGCTCAGCTTTGCACAGAACGGTGACCTTCCATCACTTGAGCTTGAGGGAGAGAATTCTCTCGTTTCGTTCTCGGGAAAGGTTGACCGAATCGACACATACGAAAAAGACGGCAAGCTCTATTTCAGGGTAATTGACTACAAATCGGGAGTAAAGCATTTTTCTCTTGATGAAACCGTCAACGGTATCGGAATGCAGCTTCTTCTCTATATGTTCGCCCTTGAGGAAATGGGAGAAAACCGTCTTGGTAATACGCCTCACGCGGCAGGAGTTATGTATGTTCCTCTTTCAAGAACATTCTCGGAAACCCGTGGGGAATCTCCTGATGCTACAAAGCGCGAGGGCGTTCTTCTCCGAAATTTTGATATTATTGATGCAATGGAAGCAGGAGATACGAAAAAATATCTTCCCGTTTCGTTCAAGAAAGACGGTTCGCTTACAGCTTCATCCGTCGTTCTTACCGAAAACGAGTTCTCTCGCATAAAGAAAAGGCTTGAGGACATCCTCAAGCGAATCGGCGACGAGCTTTCTCTCGGAATCATCGACCCGAACCCATATTCCGACGGAAACAGCGATTCGTGCAGATGGTGCGATTACAGAAGCATCTGCGCCTTTGACGAGGAGAGAACGGATGACCGCAAGCGATCCCTTTGCGAAATCGGCTATAAGGATATCCTTGAAAAGGAGGGCGGAAAATGAGCGAAGTAAAATGGACGCGCGACCAGCGAAACGCCATAAATCATCGCGGAAGCTCTCTCCTTGTTTCCGCTGCGGCAGGTTCAGGAAAAACCGCCGTGCTCGTCGAAAGGCTTCTTTCGTTTATCACGAATGAAAAGCGCGATATCACAGATTTTCTCATAATTACATACACCAAAGCGGCGGCAGGCGAGCTTCGCAAAAAAATAAGCCGCGCGCTTCACGAAAAGATCTCCGAAAACCCGAGCGACCGTCATCTCCGCCGTCAGCTTGCGCTTGCAGGCAGTGCGCGAATTTCAACGGTTCATTCTTTCTGCTCGTGGCTTTTAAAGAACTACGGTAATTTTAACGGTATCTCCTCGCTCTCCCGAATTCTTGACGAATCGGAAGAGTCACTTATCCTCGGAGATACACTGAATGAGCTCATTGAAGAAAAATACGAAACGGGAGACGAAGGTTTTCTCGCTCTTGCGTCCTATATGAACGACGGTCGTTCTGACCGCCTTCTCTTCTCCTCTGTTATCGAGCTGTATAAGAAAAGCCGCAGCCATCCATACCCTGAAAAATGGTTACAGGACTCCTATAACGCATATAATACTGAAAACATAAATACCATTTCCGACACCCTTTGGGGGCGCGAGATAATGCTTGATGCGAAAGATATTCTCCTTTCCTCAAAGCTCACTCTCGAAACGCTCCTTGAGGAAGCTTCTTCCCGTGCAGATACGGCTGAACTTTATTCCGAAATTCTTTCTGATGGTATTTCGGCGGTCTCTGAATGCATTTCGGATGACTGGAATACTCTTTTTGAGAAAATCTCTTCTTTCGAGCTTCCGAAGCTTCCCTCATCGCGCAAGATTGAAGATAAGACGATTCCCGAAAAGGTCGTTTCGCTCTGCAAGGTTGTAAAAGAGGATATAAAGAGCATCTGTGATAAGCTTATGCTTGCCAAAAGCGAGGTTCTTCTCCGCGAGGTAAGTCTTATCGCGCCCGTTATCAAGGCTCTCACAGACCTCACCCGTGACCTTTCGGAGCGCTTCCAGTCTGAAAAGCTCCGCCGCGGAGTTCTTGACTATTCAGACCTTGAGCATTTCTGCATAAAGCTTCTTATCGCAGATTACGACGAGAAAACCGATACTGTCCTGCAGAGCGATACGGCAAAGGAGATTTCATCGTCCTTTACCGAGATTCTTCTCGACGAGTTTCAGGACAGTAACATAATTCAGGATATTATCTTCCGTTCTGTTTCACAGGATGAAAAGAATATCGTTATGGTCGGCGATGTCAAACAGTCCATTTACGGTTTCCGCCTTGCTGACCCGTCGATATTCATGAAGAAGTATAAAACTTTTAAAAGATACGACGAGGCAACGGACGATGAGCCGAGAGTTATAACCCTTTCTCAGAACTTCCGTTCAAGAAAGGAAATTCTCGACACCTCAAACAGCCTTTTTAAGCGCATTATGACCGAGAAACTCGGCGGAGTTGACTATACCGAGGACCATTTTCTCGTTCCTCGCGACGATATCCCTGAGTTCTCGGGAATGAACACGGAATTCTGTCTCCTCGACTATGTAAAGGGCGAAGAAAAGGGCGTTGATGCCGAAGCACGATTTACAGCAAACAAGATAGCCGAGCTCGTAAGAAACGGTTTTCAGATAAGCGATAAGGATGAAGGCATGCGCCCCTGCAGATACAGCGACTTTGCAATTCTCCTCCGCTCGACTGCAAGCGCTGCGGAAAGCTACGAACGCGAGCTTTCGCGTCTAGGTATCCCGTTCTCGTCGCCGAAACCCGACCCACTTCTGCAGAAAAGCGAGGTTTCTGCCGTATTCTCTCTTCTCTCGGTTATTGATAACCCGACCTCTGATATTCCGCTTATCGCAGCTCTGAAGTCGCCGATGTTCGCCTTCTCTGCTGACGATTTGTGTGAGATAAGACGTGAGAGGGCATCTTCATTCATAGCTTCTATGAAAAAGCTATCTTTAAAAGAAACCTCTGCCGCCACGAAATGCAGAAACTTCCTTGAGCTTCTCCGCACACTCCGCTCACTCTCGCGCGGAATGAGTGCAAGCGAGCTTATATGGGAAGTTTATAACCGTACGAACGCTCTCGGCGTTTTCGGTGCGCTCTCCTACGGAAAAGAGAGGCAGAAGAATCTTTTCGAATTCTATAAGTGTGCCGAGGAGCTTGAAGCTCTCGGATATTGCGGGCTATATAAATTTATATCCCATATAGCAAAGCTTATTGAAAACGGCGGCGACATTGTTGTTCCGAAAAGCTTCACGCAGGACTCGGTTACGATTATGACGATGCACAAATCGAAGGGTCTTGAGTTTCCGATTGTCTTTGTCGGAAATGTAATAAAGAGCTTTAACCTTGAAGACATCAAAAACCCGATCCTCATTCATCCGAAGCTTGGCATCGGAACGAAGTTTAAGGATGAAGAAAACGGGCTTTTCTGCACTACCGTTATGCGAGAGGCTATACGAAGAAAAATTCTCGCAGAACAAAAAAGTGAGGAGATGCGACTGCTCTATGTCGCTCTGACTCGTGCAAGAGAAAAGATGTTCATTACCGCATCACGCGATAATGCGAAGAAGAAGCATTTTGATTTTGCTTTCAAAAACCCCTACTCCGCGCTCGATTGCACGAATCTTGCAAGACGAAACGACGCGGCGCTGTGGTTTCTTATCCCCCTTCTCCGCACAAGCGCAGGCGAAGAGCTCTTTGGCTATGGCGGTGTTGAGCTTTCGGGCGGAGACGACGACTTTAATATTGATGCTTATGTCATCCCGTCAGATGAGATAGTTTCTGAAGAAGAACTCGTAGAGGAAGATTCTACAGAAAATAAAAAAATCGAGAAGGTTTCTCTCCCCGATTTCTCATATTCTCATATTGTAGCGACGAGGACGCCGTCGAAAATAACAGCAACAAAACTCGGCTCAAAATCGCAGGGTGATGCCGTAATCACCCGTAAGCACCCGACGCGTCCACGCTTTATCCGCGAAAAAGCGCTCTCTCCTGCAGAGCGGGGAACCGCGCTTCACATGGCTATGCAGTTTGTAGATTTCTCGCGCTGCACGACAATTTCCGGCATAAAAGAAGAGCTTTCAAGGCTCTATAATCAAAAATTTCTCACGAGAGCGCAGGTAGAATCAATCTCGCCTGAGCACATTGAAGCTTTTATGTACTCTGACATCGGAAAAGAGATGCGAAGTGCCGATAAAGTTTACCGCGAATTTAAATTCTCCGTTCTCCTCAATGCGAGTGAGCTTTTGGGCGAGAATGAGCTTTCGGATGAGAAAATTCTCCTACAGGGCGTTATTGATATGTATTTTGAAAAGGATGGCGAGATAACAATCGTCGATTTCAAAACCGACCGCAAGCGCCCCTCGGGCGAAGTTTTCGAGAAATATAAAGCCCAGCTTCTCGCATATAAACGCGCGCTTTTTGAAATGACGGGCAGAGAGGCAAAAAAAGCGATTTTATATCTCGTAAACTGCGACGACTATATTGAAATATGAAAAATGTCCCGAAAGCTTTCTTTCGGGACATTTTATTATTCTTTAAACTGAATGAACTTTCCTTCAAGACCCCTCTGCTTTACGCCGCGCTACATGGAGTCTTCAGGAAGATTTTCAAAATTAACCTCGTCACCGGAATGGCGACTGAATATCTAAATTAAGCTTTTCCCTTATATCTGCCACAGTACTCTTCTTCGCTTTCTTTAGTCAACGACATTTCTGTCAATTTTCGGCTTTGCAACGAATGTACTGTCAATCGCGCCGACTGAAGTTTTTATCATATCTTTGACGATACTGTCAGGCGCAGGATAATCAATCGGAACAATTACATCAAACAGAATATTCTTGAAATCACCGCTTGTTACAATGCGGAAATCGTGAATACTGAAGCTCTTATCAAGCTTCTGAATCTCAACACACACTTTATCTCGTATTGCGCTTACCTCTTCGTTTTCGACCTCAAGAGGGTCCATGTGAATAAGAATCTCTACTCCGAGTTTTTTCGAAACCTCGTTTTCGATTCTGTCTATGAGCGCGTGGCTCTCCAGGATATTCTCGGTTGAAGAAACCTCTGCGTGAAGAGATGCAAAAATTTTCCCCGGACCGTATTCGTGAATTATGATATCATGAACGCCGTAAATCTTTTCATACCCTGCAATTTCATCGTGAACGCGCTTTACAAGCTCGGCATCGGGAGCTTTTCCGAGAAGCGGAGTCAGCGTATCTTTCAATATTCCGATCCCTGCCTTGAACACGAGAACGCTTACTAAAATTCCGACAAAGCCGTCTATCGGAAGTTTTGTGAACTTTGCGGCAATAATTGAAACAAGAGTAACCGCAGTTGAAAGCGCATCGGATAAACTGTCTGCCGCGACTGCCTTCATTGCTGATGAGGAAATTTTTCGTCCGAGCTTTTTGTTAAAAACGGAAAGCCACAGTTTTATGAGCACAGATACCGCAAGACCGATTACAACGACAAGCGAGAACTCGGCTGACTCTCCTCGTATAATTCTTGCAAGCGATGTTTTTGCAACCTCAAACCCGACAAGAAGAACAAAAAACGAAACTACAAGCGCGCAGATATATTCCACTCTGCCATGTCCAAACGGGTGGTCGCGGTCGGCAGGCTTTGAAGCAAGCTTGAAGCCGACGAGCGTAAGAACGCTTGTTGCCGAATCGGAAAGATTGTTTACTGCATCTGCCGTAATCGCAACACTCGACGACATAACGCCAAAGAGAAATTTTGCAAGCGCAAGCAGAGTATTGCATACAATTCCTACAATTCCTGCCACTATTCCGTAGCGCGTTCTGACTGCAATATTTGAAACATTTTCCGAATCTTTTATAAAGAGCCGAATTATAATTTCTGTCATTTAATCACCTTTTTATAAAAGTGCCGCGTGAAGATGCGGGAAGACCTCTCCACGCTTTAACGCTTTCGGGGAGATTGTAAATTCATATTCGGGAGAAAGCTTTTTCATAAACTCTGAAAACATCTTCCCCGTAACTGCGCTTTTATACGAAAGTTTTTCTTTATTATCTATGTCAATAAGCCCTGTCTCTGCTGCCTCACAAAACGCGATAAAGTACGGATGATTTTCCGAAACTCCGTAGCTTTTTGTGACGGAAACAGGAAGGTTTTCCGTATTATATCCCGAATCTACAAAGCTTCTGTAAGACTTAAGCACAGCTTTTGGAGAGACTGCCATCGCTACAAGCTCACCAAAAGTAAGCTGTCGCTCGGGCTGGAGGGTATTATTCTTATAAGCAACGGTATAGCCTGCATTCGCAAGCGCTGTTGCCGCTTCGTTTTCGCAGTCTTCAAAAGACGAGCGAGCGAGAAGCTCGGATACCGTAACAACCTTATATCCGTATTTTGAAAGAAGCTCGAGCTGACGCGGAAGAGCTTCCGCGACGGGAGTATGGCGCGACATACTGTAGCCGTCCTTCTGGAAAATTATCTGACCATTGAGAGCGTCAGGATTTTCAGAAAGCGCCTTTTCAAGCGGCGCAACCATAGCTTCAACATCTTTCTCGGTATCTCCGCACGACGGAAGCCAGCCGCCACCGTCAAAGCTCGCCGCCATATAGTTATATCCTGCATAGCGGTATGCATCATACGATGTTTTTCCGTCAGGAATATTATCTACATAGTGAGGCGGTCTTGCAAGGCGGATGTTATAGTTATGCTCTGCCAAAAGAAGCTCATCAAGCTTCATCATATCACCGATAACCTCGTGGATATTTTTAAAGCATTTACGCGCACCATAAACAAGCTTCAAATGTCCAAAGAGGATATGGCGGTAACCGTGGTTTGAAATCTCGTGACCGCCGTCGAGTATTCTCTTTATAAGCTCGGGACGGTTTTTAGCCCCTGCCTCGGTATCACGGTTTATGTCGGGGTAATGGTCATACTTTACACCGCCCCAGGAGAACGAACCGTGCTCGCCTGCTTCGTCGGGATAGTTTTCTTCCGTTGTGCCTATGACATCAAATGTGCCCCTGGCACCGTATTTCTCAAGCGTTGCAAGAAGCTGTTCAGTAAGCCCGAGCTCCGATACCTTCGGGTTCGTCTCTGCTACTGTCGGACCGTCGTCAAAGGTCATCGCGCAGATTCTCTCGCCGTTTATAGGATATACTCTCTCAATTCTTCTGACGGGAGTAATATACTTACAATCACGGCTCTTTTTATAATCGCGAAGCTTATGCTTTGCGCGACGCGCAAGGTCGTATAAAATCATTTCCTCACCCCAACTCTATATATCCGCTTCTCTTCTTTCCTTTTATTATATCACGAAGCCATAAAAAAGCGCAGATAAAATAGCTTTTTATGAACTTCTTAGTCATTTTCCGTTTTATATATGTTTTTCTGCGGCAGGAATACACGGCGCATCTCGGAGCATATCCGCCGTAAGCTCTGCCGTTTGCAAGGAGAAGCTCTGCCTTGAGTCTTTCCTCAAAGTCAGGCTTTTCCATATCCGTGCTGGAAAGTGATGTCTCCCAGAAAGATACTCCTACCTCATCGGGAGAATGGGCATCGCTTCCGACCGAAAACGCAAGACGCTTTTCACGGCATAACGATGCTGCCCTTTCGTTTGCGAAAAGCTCTCTTGAATGGACGATACGCGAATTGAAAACTTCAACGCCGTCAAACTCGTCCCAAATTCCTTCCTCTCTCGGAATATTCGGAGAGTACGGATGCGCCGCAAATACAATTGCACCCTGGCGGTGGGCCTTTTCTATAACCTCACGGTAGGAATACACGCCTTTTTCGTTTTTTGAAAGCTCACTGCATATATCGCTTTTCAAAAAATACACGAGCAGATGCCCTGCATCGGTAGAAACCTCGCAACCAGGAATGACATATATTCCGTTTTTGCTTTCTACATTTTCAAGAACATTGTGATTTGTAACAGCCACGCCGTCAAGACCCTTTTCCTTTGCAACCCTGAAAAGCTCTTCTGCTTCGAGGATGGAATCGGGCGACGCAGTTGTGTGTATATGCAAATCAAACTTCATA
>JAZTWZ010000024.1:0-5222 GCA_045636165.1 Eubacteriales bacterium | reverse complement strand
CGAAGAGGTAAAAGAAGAGCCGAAGTGGAAATGCTCTATATGCGGATATGTTTCGGACCTTAAAACACTTCCCGACGATTTCACCTGCCCCGTATGCGGCGTTCCGAAAGATTTGTACAAGAAAGACTAAAATTAAAAGAGCTGTGGTTACCACAGCTCTTTTTTATTTTGTAAGGCTTACGCCGTATTTTTCAGTTTCCTTTGCGAGAATTTCGCGGAGGGTTTTGAGCGTATCCTCCATTTTGTCGTTCACGAGGACATAGTCATAATGCTCAGACATCTCCTCCTCATATTCATAGCGCTTGAGGCGAAGGTCGATATCCTTTTCTCCTCGACCGATAAGGCGCTCACGAAGAACTTCCTTTGAAAGCGGTTTCAAGTAAATCGCAACGACATCAGAAAGAAGCTTTTTTAAGTTGAGCGTACCCTCGACATCAATATCCTTTATAAGAACCTTTCCCTCGGCGGTCTTCTCTTCCAATATCTTTCGGCTTGAGCCATACATATTGCCGTGAATCGGGCAGGTCTCGAGCATCTCGCCTCGAGCAACCATCGCGTCGAACTCTTCTCTTGTTACGAAAATATACGGTCTTCCCTGCTCCTCACCGGGACGCATCGCACGGGTCGATACCGTCGGCATAAGCGTAAGATTGTTATACTCCGAAAGAAGCTCGTTTATGATGGTATTTTTACCTACTCCTGCGCTTCCTGACATAATAATAAGCATATCTACACCCCAATTTTTCTGTTTCTTATAAAACTTATATTAATAATACATTATTCTGCGCTTCAAATCAAGTAAAACCGTTGATTTTTCTTTATTTAGATGTTATAATTACAGATAATATTATGTTGGGTAATTATGTACCTCGGAGGTTTTTTATATGAAATACTTTGTTATGCTCGGCGACGGTATGGCTGACCGTCCGATTCCCGAACTTTCGTGAAAGACGCCACTTTCTGCGGCAAATAAGCCGAATATGGACTTTATATCAAAAAATGGAGAGCTAGGGCTTGCCAATACTCTCTTTGAGGGGATGCCGACGGGCAGTGATATCGCAAATCTCTGCGTTTTCGGCTACGACCCGAAAAAATACTATACAGGCAGAAGCCCGATTGAGGCGCTCGGTCTGGGTATTCCGCTTTCAGACGATGACACGGTCTTCCGCGCAAACTTGGTAAGCATCTCAACCGACGGCGAGTTTGAGAACAAGACCATGCTCGACCACAGCTCGGATAAAATCACAAACGAAGAAGCTTATGAGCTTTTAGATGCTCTCCAGGAGAAGTTCGGATGCGAAAACCGTAAATTCCACCGCGGCGTAAGCTACCGCCACATTATGATATGGAGTGGAATTGTCTACAACTATACGATGATGCCGCCGCACGACATCCTCGGAAAGTGCATACGCGATTATCTCCCCGAAGGACCGTATGGTAAGGAAGTTCTTTCGATGATGAAGGAAAGCTACGGCCTTCTTATGGCACACCCCGTAAACATCGCGAGAATGGAAAAGGGCTTAAAACCCGCAAACTGCCTCTGGCTCTGGGGCGAGGGTACGAAGCCATGTCTTTCAAGCTTCCCCGAGCAGCACGGCGTCTCGGGCGCTGTTGTTACGGCAGTTCCGCTCATTATGGGTCTCGCGCTCGGAATCGGACTTGAGACCTACGAAGTCGAGGGCGCAACAGGCGACTATTACACGAACTACAAAGGCAAGGCAGATGCAACAATCACTGCATTCAAAAACGGTGCTGACTTCGTCTTCACCCATGTTGAAGCTCCCGACGAATGCGGTCACGACGGCGATACCGAGCTTAAGGTAAAGTCAATCGAGCGCATCGACGAGGACATCCTCGGTCCCGTCAAGGAATACCTTGATGCATGCGGCGAGGAATACAGAATTCTCCTCATGCCCGACCACCCGACACCGATTGAAGAAAGAACGCATGTCATCGAGCCCGTCCCGTATGTAATCTATGGCGACGGCATTGATGCAAAAAGCGGTCTTCCGTACGATGAAGAAAACGGAAAGAATACAGGAAAATTCATTCCGCAGGCTTATACGATTATGAAAAGGTTTATTGGAAAGGATGTAGATTAAAATGGCAAACGATAAGAAGGTTGAACAGATTACCGATATGGAGGTTGATTTTGCTCAATGGTTTACGGATGTATGTAAAAAGGCCGAGCTTATCGACTATTCCTCAATAAGGGGCGTTTTCATCTACCGTCCTTACGGCTACGCTATCTGGGAGAACATCCAGAGAATTATGGATGCCGAGTTTAAGAAGCAGGGCGTTGAGAATGTCTATATGCCGCTTCTTATTCCCGAAAGCCTTCTCCAGAAGGAAAAGGACCATGTTGAGGGCTTTGCTCCCGAGTGTGCATGGGTTACAACAGGCGGAAGTGAGCCGCTTGAAGAACGTTATGCTATCCGCCCGACTTCGGAAACTCTCTTCTGCGAGCATTTTGCAAATGTTCTCCAGTCACACCGCGACCTTCCGATGAAGTATAACCAGTGGTGCAGCGTTCTCCGTTGGGAGAAGACAAGCCGCCCGTTCCTCCGTCATCGCGAATTCCTCTGGCAGGAGGGTCACACCATCCATTCAACAGCAGAAGAAGCGAAAGACTTTACAGAGACTATGCTCAATGTCTATGCTGATTTCTGCGAGAATGTTCTCGCAATGCCCGTTACCCGTGGACAGAAGACCGACAAGGAAAAGTTCAAGGGCGCTGAGGCAACATACACGATTGAGTGTATGATGCACGACCGCAAGGCTTTGCAGGCCGGTACATCTCACTACTTCGGCGACGGTTTTGCAAGACAGTTCGAAATTCAGTTTGCCGACAAGAACAACAAGCTTACAAATCCGCACCAGACATCCTGGGGCGTTTCAACCCGTCTCATCGGCGGTATTATCATGACCCACGGCGACAACAATGGTCTCGTTCTTCCGCCGAAGGTCGCTCCCATACAGGCTGTTATCATTCCGATTGCAGCTCACAAGGGCGGTGTCCTCGAGGCTGCAGACGAGCTTATGGGAACTCTCGCAGATGCAGGCATTCGCGTAAAGTGCGACACATCAGACAACTCCGCAGGCTGGAAGTTTGCTGAGTACGAGATGAAGGGTGTTCCCGTCCGCATCGAGCTCGGTCCGCGTGACCTTGAAGCAGGTCAGTGCGTTCTCGTTTCACGCGTTACACGCGAGAAGAAGGTTGTTTCGCTCTCAAACATCGTAGCGGAAGTCAACGCTATTATGGACGAAGTTCATACCGCGCTTTACAACAGAGCGCTCAAGAACCGCGAGGATCATACCTACACCGCAAAAACCCTTGCAGAGATGAAAGAAATCGCAGAGACAAAGGGCGGTTTCGTAAAGACAATGTGGTGCGGCGACCTTGAATGTGAGCTCAAGGTCAAGGAAGAAGCAGGAATGAGCTCCCGTTGCATTCCGTTTGCACAGGAAGAAATCTCCGATGTATGCCCGATTTGCGGAAAACCTGCAAAGAAAATGATTTACTGGGGCGTAGCATATTAATTTTTTCGCGCTAAACAGTGCGAAAGTCAAGAGGTGTTCTATGAAAACTTTAAAATCAAGGCTTACGGATATTGTTACCGAAGCTTTTATAAAAGCAGGGTATGATGCGTCTCTCGGAGTTGTTACCTTCTCCGACCGCCCTGACCTTGCACAGTTCCAGTGTAACGGCGCGCTCACGGGCGCAAAGCTTCACAGGAAAGCTCCGATGATGATTGCAAACGATGTTTCGGCCATCCTTTCGGAAAACGAAATTTTCAAAAGCGTTTCAGTTGCCCCTCCGGGCTTTATAAACCTCATCCTTTCAGATGAGTTTATCGCAAAAGAAGCTATCGCTATGACCGCGAGCGACCGTCTCGCGCTTCCGCTTATGGATGAAAAGACGATTGTTGTTGACTACGGCGGTCCGAATGTTGCAAAACCGCTTCATGTCGGTCATCTCCGCGCAGCTATCATCGGCGAAACACTCAAGCGCCTTGCGAGATTCCTCGGTCACAAGGTAATCGGCGATGTTCACCTCGGCGACTGGGGTCTTCAGATGGGTCTCATTATCGCAGAGCTTGAGAGAGTTTCTCCCTCTCTCCCCTATTTTGACGAAAACATTACAGACGGATACCCCGAAGAGTCCCCCGTCACGATTGACGACCTTTCAAAGCTCTACCCCGAAGCAAGCGCGCGTTCAAAAACTGACGAAGAATTCCGCGCCCGCGCAATGCGTGCTACCTTCGATTTGCAGAACGGCAGGGCAGGCTATGTAGCTCTCTGGAAGAAATTCCTCGAGGTATCGGTCGCTGACCTTAAGAAGAGCTATAAGCGTCTCGGCGTTGACTTTGATATGTGGCTTGGCGAGAGCGATGCTGACCCGTATGTTCCGGGACTTTTAAAGACTCTCGATGAGAAAAAGCTTACATATCTCTCTGACGGCGCACTCATTGCAGATGTCGCAGAGGAAACCGACGACGAGCCTATGCCGCCGATTATCATTTCAAAGTCTGACGGTTCGGCACTCTATGCGACAACCGACCTTGCTACAATCGTTCAGAGAATGGCTGACTTTAAGCCCAACGAAATCTGGTATGTTGTTGACAGCCGCCAGTCGATGCACTTCAAGCAGGTCTTCCGCCTTGCGAAGAAGGCAGAAATCGTAAATGAGGATACCGCTCTCTACCATGTAGGCTTTGGCACGATGAACGGCAGCGACGGTAAGCCCTACAAGACCCGTGAGGGTGGCGTTATGAGCCTTTCAGTTCTCATCCAGAGCGCGATGGACGCATCCCGTGAGCGCATCGACGCATCCGAGATTGCAAAAACGCTTTCCGATGAGGAAAAGCTTTCAAATTCAGAAAAAATCGGTATCGCCGCTATCAAGTTCGGCGACCTTATCAACCACCGCTCACGCGACTATATCTTCGACCTCAACCGTTTCCTCTCAACTGAAGGAAAAACGGGACCGTATCTCCAGTACACGGTCGTCAGAATCTCCTCGCTCCTTTCTAAGGCAGCGGAAAAGGGGGCAACCTGCGGCGAAATTCTTCCGCCGACAAGCGACACAGAGCGCGAGCTTTTAATCAAGCTTTTCTCGGTTGGCGATGTCCTTCTCCGTGCGTTTGACGAAAAGGCACCAAGCGCAATCTGCGAGGTTATGTTTGATATTGCAGGTCTCTTCAACCGCTACTATTTTGAAA
>JAZTWZ010000023.1:0-4865 GCA_045636165.1 Eubacteriales bacterium | reverse complement strand
CTTGAAACTCTGTTTCTGCCGACGACTGAGGAGTATTTATATCTCTCATCAAGTATCGTAAAAGAGGTTTGTTCGCTGGGGGGCGATATCTCTTCTTTTGTTGATGATGAGATTTTAGATGAAGTAAAAAATAAACTTTTGAGGGGAGTAAAGAGATAATGGCAAGTGGAATTGATGAATTGGTAAATATGCTATATGATATGGTAACAGAGGCATGGGCTTTGCCTTTTGGTGCTGAGAAGTGCATACTTGAAAGGGAAAAGATTCTAGACCTTATCGATGAAATTCGCGTTAATTTGCCGAAGGACCTTGAGCAGGCACGCACAATCGTTGATAACAGAAACGAGATTCTTGCTGCAGCAAAACGCGAGGCAGACTCGATTGTAGCAGCAGCAGAGGAGCGCGCTCGTCACATGGTTGCTGAGGACGAAATCGTTCTTTCTACAAAGCAGAAAGCAAACGAGATTATGACTGTTGCTGAAACGAAGTCAAAAGAGCTTCGCCGTGCAGCTAACGACTATGCAGAGGATACATTACGCAGACTTGAAACTGTTATTGAGCAGGCTCTCAATGAAACAAGAGAGTCAAGAAAGCAGTTTAAATCTGCAGTCGTAAAGACAAACGCCAACGAAGAAGAATAATTAACTATAAAAATATCCGCAGTCTTTTGACTGCGGATATTTTTATAGTTAAACAGACATTATTCTTGAAGTGTTATACATATCTTCCTTGAGATCTTTTTTCATATTAAGAGCTTTGTCAATATCAATATCACAAAGGTCTCCATCCTTAAGACAGACAACTCTGTTTGTCTTGCCGTCCATAAGAGTATGAACAGCGTATGCACCAAATCGGCTTGCCATAACGCGGTCGCGGGCTGTTGGGCTTCCGCCGCGCTGAATGTGACCGAGAGTGGTAAGACGGGTGTCGATGCCTGTTTCTTCGATAATGCGATTTGTTATCTCAAGTGGGTTACCGACGCCCTCTGCCTGGATAATGATAAAGTGGGAACGCTTATTGATTCTGCCTGCGCGAATTTTATCTACGACATCGCGCTGGAAATCAAACGACTTTTCGGGAACAAGAATCGCCTGAGCACCGCAAGCGATACCGACATATAATGCAAGGTGTCCTGCATTGTGGCCCATAACCTCAACAACAGAGCAACGCTCATGCGACTGCATCGTATCGCGGAGCTTGTCGATAGCATCAAGTGCTGTATTACAAGCTGTATCAAAACCGATGCTGTAATGAGTAGAAGCGATATCGTTGTCGATTGTAGCAGGGACGCCAATAGTATGAACTCCGGACTCTGCAAGAGCCCTTGCGCCTCTGAAAGTACCGTCACCACCGATTGTGACAATACCGTCGATTCCGAGGTATTTGCAGGTGGAAACGGCTTTCTGGAGACCTTCGTCAGTCATAAATTCAGGACAACGGGCAGTGAAGAGCATAGTTCCGCCCTTTGAAATAATACCGTTAACGCTTCTTGCATTAAGTTCGACAACATCGCCGTTTATAAGACCGTTGTATCCGCGACGGATACCGAGACAGGTAATGCCGTGGAATGCGGCAGTTCTCGCAACGGCACGGATAGCGGCATTCATACCGGGAGCGTCGCCGCCACTGGTAAGGACACCGATTGTTTTAATATCAGGCATAAAAACCAACCTTTCAAAGAAAAGACTTGTTGAATATATTATAACAAAATTTATATAAAAAATAAAGCAAAATATGTTTTGGGTTATTTAAGGACTATGTTTTCAGAGCCGAGAATCTCGACCAACCTGTTATAAAGAGCAGTTTCTCTTGAGATGTGTGTGCGGACTCTCTTTTTTGTATCCTCAAAGTAGAGTATAGTCTCAAGGTCTCCCGGGAAGGCTGAAACAACCGCTCTTATAATATCTGTTTCTTTAGAAGCTTCTTCCTTGATACGGAGATACAGCTTTTCGGTTGAAGCTTCCTCGGTCTGAATATTTGCATACTCAGAAATCGAACGAATCTCATCGCATATAAGCTGTGGTGCAGAATCTTCGCGAAGACTGATCCTCGCGCGTACGGTGAGAATAGCATTTTCCGTAAGAAGTGGCTGATATTTCTCAAGTACCTTCGGGAAGATTATACACTCAACCGAGCTTGCGGAATCTTCTATTGTCATATACGCCATCATTGAGTTGTTTCTCGTGCTTTTGAGCTTTACCGATGCGACACAGCCTGCAATAAACACGCTGTCTCCGTCACCGATATTCTCTGCAGAAAGAACCTGCGGTATTGTTTTTGCTGAGATTCTTTTGAGGAGTTCTGCATAGTCATCGAGCGGATGTCCCGAAAGATAAATTCCGAGAGTTTCGCGCTCAAAAGAGAGAATTGTTTTTTGAGGGTATTCCGAAATCTGAGGAAGTAAATCTTCGTCGTATTCAACTTTATCTTCAGGAGATGAGAGCGAGAAGAGGTCAAACTGTCCCTCAATGGTGCGGCTTTTTACATACGAAAGCCCTGTCAGGATACTGTCATAAATCTGCAAGAGCTGAGCGCGGTTTGCTCCTGTGCTGTCAAATGCACCGCATTTAATGAGGTTTTCAAGCGCGCGGCGGTTTAATTCCTTGTGTTGCATTCTTGTACAGAAGTTGCGAAGGGAAGTAAACGGACCGCCAAGCTCGCGCTCGTTTATTATTGAGCGCACAAAGGCTCGTCCAACGCTTTTAACGGCAGCCAGCCCAAAACGGATATTATCTCCGCTTACGGTAAAGGAGTCGGCAGATTCGTTTATATCCGGCGGAAGAACTGCAATTCCCATTTCCTTACAAAGCTCAAAGTATCCTGCGAGCTTATCGGAAAAATCAAGGACTGATGTGAGAAGAGCCGCCATGTACTCTTTCGGGTAATGGAACTTCATATATGCTGTCTGGTACGAAACAACAGCATACGATGCGGCGTGCGCCTTGTTGAACGCATAGTTTGCAAAGGCAACGATATCGTCAAAAATCTTGTTCGCTATTTCCTCGGAAATACCGTTATTTATAGCGCCGATAATTCCTTCTTCTTCGTTACCGTAGATAAAATTCTTTCGCTCACGGAGAAGGTCTTTTTCCTTTTTCTTGGATATCGCACGGCGAACCATATCAGCTCGTCCGAGAGAGAAGCCTGCAATCTTTCTGAATATATCCATAACCTGCTCTTGATACACGATGCAGCCGTATGTGATTTCAAGAATTTCCTTGAGCATAGGATGGAGGTATTTGATATTTGCAGGGTTGTGTTTTGATGCGATATAGTGGGGGATGGAGTCCATAGGACCCGGTCGGTAGAGAGCAACAATCGCGGTTATATCTTCAATCGACTGCGGCTTCATACCGACAACGACAGAGGTCATTCCCTGGCTTTCAAGCTGGAAAACTCCGGCAGTATGCCCGAGAGAAAGCTCACTGAAAGTAAGCTCGTCATTATCCGGAATATCTGAAACAGAAAAATCGGGGGTATGAAGACGGACAAGTTTCTCGGCATCGTGCAAAACGGTAAGGTTTCGAAGTCCAAGAAAGTCCATCTTGAGGAGACCGAGTTCTTCAAGGGTAACCATTGTAAACTGGGTTACGATTGCCTCGTCGTTGGTCGAGAGCGGTACATAAGAAGAAACTTCGTTTTTGGTAATTACGACGCCTGCCGCGTGAGTAGAGGCGTGTCTTGGCATACCTTCAAGCGCGATTGCGGTATCGATAAGTTTCTTATACTTTTCGTCCGACTCATAATAATCGCGGAAAGGCTTTGAAATTTCAAGAGCCTTATTGAGCGTCATGTGAAGCTCATTCGGAACGCTCTTTGCGATAGCATCAGCCTCTGCATACGGAAGATCCATAACGCGCGCGACATCGCGAACAGCACCTTTTGCCGCCATTGTACCAAATGTAACAATCTGTGCAACTCTGTCCTCACCGTATTTTTTTACAACATAATCAATGACTTCCTGACGGCGTTCCTGACAGAAATCGACATCTATATCAGGCATACTGATTCGCTCAGGGTTTAAGAATCGTTCAAAGTAAAGATTATACTTCATCGGGTCGATGTTCGTTATTCCGAGACAGTATGAAACAATACTTCCGGCAGCACTTCCGCGACCGGGACCCACGGGGATATCCTGACTGCGTGCATAAGAAATAAAGTCCCATACGATGAGAAAATAATCGACATAACCCATTCGGTTAATCATATTAAGCTCATAGTTAAGTCTCTCGCGGTAAGAATCAGGAGCATTTGGGTAACGACGGTTAAAGCCGTCATCCGTGAGTTTTTTTAAATATTCGAGTGAATCAGCAAATTCAGACGGGGTATCGTATTCGGGAAGATGGTGATTGCCAAATTCAAATTCTAAATTGCACATATCGGCAATTTTTGCCGTATTTTCAATTGCTTCGGGGTAGTTCGGGAAGAGTGAGCGCATTTCGTCTCCGCTCTTTATATAGAATTCGTTTGTAGCAAACTTCATTCGTGACGGGTCGCTCAGAGACTTATTCATCTGTACGCACATCAGAACATCCTGAGTATATGCATCCTCACGAGTTATATAGTGAGCGTCATTTGTAGCGACAAGCGGAATATCAAGTTCATTTGAAATTTTTATTATTTCACGGTTTACAGCCTTCTGCTCCTCAATGCCGTGGTCCTGAATTTCAAGGTAGAAATTATCTTTTCCAAAAATATTGAAAAGTGAGCGTGCATACTCTCTCGCTCCGTCAAAATCTCCGCGGAGAATAAGACGGGGGATAGTTCCTGCGATACATGCAGAAAGGCATATAAGTCCGTCAGAGTGGTCTTTTAAAATATCAAGGTCAATTCTCGGCTTACCGTAAAAACCGTCAACAAAGCCA
>JAZTWZ010000022.1:0-5261 GCA_045636165.1 Eubacteriales bacterium | reverse complement strand
AAGAAAATTTATGAGATGTCGGTTTCTGAAAAACAGACTGTTGAAATTATCAAGGTTCTGTTCCGCGGTGCAGACATTCTTATTCTCGACGAACCGACCGCCGTTCTTACACCTCAGGAGACGGTGAAGCTGTTCCGTGTTTTGCGCAATATGCGTGAGGACGGAAAGGCAATTATTATCATCACCCACAAATTGCACGAAGTTCTTTCAATCTCGGACAATGTCGCAGTTTTGCGTAAAGGTGAGTACATAGGTACGGTAAAGACCTCCGAGACAAACGAAGAAAAGCTTACTGAAATGATGGTCGGAAAGAAGATATCCCTCGATATCGAGCGCAGTGAGGTTGAAAATGCCTCTGACCGATTGATTGTCGAGAATATATCCTGCATCAACCGTGAGGGTATCAAGCTTCTTGACAATGTTTCTTTCACGGCGCGTTCTGGAGAAATTCTCGGTATCGCAGGTATCGCAGGTAGCGGTCAGCGCGAGCTTCTTGAAGCTATCGCAGGACTTCAGCATCTCGATAGTGGTGATATCATCTATCATAACCCGAAAACCGATGCAAGAGAAAATCTTCGCGATAAAACACCGCTTGAGATTCGTCAGATGGGCGTGAGACTTGCTTTTGTGCCCGAGGATCGCTTGGGTATGGGACTTGTCGGAAATATGGATATTGTCGACAATATGATGCTCCGCAGCTATAAGAAGGGAAAATCTGCATTCCTTCAGAGAAAAGCGCCTAAGTCTCTTGCAGACGAAATCGTAGAACGACTTGAGGTAGCAACACCGTCGGTTAGCACACCCGTAAGGCGTCTTTCAGGAGGAAATGTTCAGAAGGTGCTTGTAGGAAGAGAAATATCTTCTGCACCGACAGTGCTTATGGCGGCATATCCCGTAAGAGGTCTTGATATCAATTCCTCATATACTATCTATAATCTTCTCAACGAGCAGAAGAAAAACGGAGTCGCGGTAATCTTTGTCGGCGAGGACCTTGATGTATTGGTTGAGCTCTGTGATAGAATTATGGTTATCGGTTCGGGCAAGGTAACGGGCATCGTCGATGGCAGAACTACAACGAAGGAAGAAATCGGAATATTGATGACAAAGTCCGATTATCAGGAAGAAATAACGGAGGAAGGGGATAGCAATGAAAAAACTGAATGATTTTTGCATAAAAGCTTTCTTTGGCGCCTCTTCTCATATAACGAAGCGAGATGATATCGTATGGTGGAAAGCCTGGGGAATTCGAGTTCTCTCCGTAGTGTTTGCATTGATTGTCTGCGGCTTTGTCACAGTTTCGCTTACGGACCTCAACCCGATTGAAATGTATATTACTATGATTGAAGGCGCAGTCGGAACTTCCCGACTTACCTGGAATCTCTTGCAGAATACAGCAATTTTGCTATGTGTTTCGCTTGCAGTAACTCCTGCGTTCAAGATGAAGTTCTGGAATATCGGCGCAGAAGGTCAGGTTTTAGTCGGTGGTCTTGCTACTGCTACCTGTATGATTTATCTTGGAGAGAAGCTTCCGTCGGCTATTCTCATTCCGCTTATGTTCGTTGTCGCCCTTCTTGCAGGTGCTTTGTGGGGACTTATTCCTGCTTATTTCAAGACAAGGTTCAATTCCAACGAAACGCTGTTTACTTTAATGATGAACTATGTAGCGATTCAGATTGTTGCATATTTTACTCTCGAATGGTCAGTGCCGAAGGGCTCGGGAACTCCGAGAACTTTGGAATTCGGACAGCTTCCGACCCTTTTTGGTCAGAAATATATGATAAATATTCTGCTTGTAGCGATTCTCACTTACATTGTTTATGTCTATCTCAAGTACAGCAAGCAGGGATATGAGATTGCTGTTGTCGGTGAAAGTGAGAAAACTGCAAGATATATAGGTATCAATGTTAAAAAAGTCATTTTGAGAACTATGGCGATTTCAGGTGCAATCTGCGGTATCGCAGGCTTTTTGCTCGTCGCAGGAACGGACCACTCACTCAAGAGTGACACCGCAGGCGGCAGAGGTTTTACTGCTATTATGGTTTCGTGGCTTGCCAAGTTCAACCCCGTGTTTATGATACTTACCTCGCTCCTGATTGTATTCTTGCAGAAGGGTGCGCTTAAGATTTCTGAGGTGTACCGCCTCAACTCCTCGTTCTCGGATATTATTACGGGAATTATCATCTTCTTTATCATCGGTTCGGAATTTTTTATCAACTATAAGATTAAATTCAACAAAAAGGAGGGTAATGTATGATAGCGACCATTATTCAGCGAGCTGTTATGCAGGGAACTCCTTTGCTCTTCGGTTCAACAGGTGAAATTCTCACCGAGAAGTCAGGACATCTTAACCTCGGTATCCCTGGAATTATGTATGTAGGCGCAATCAGCGGTGTTGCAGGTTCGTTTCTCTATGAGCAGGGCACAGCTTCTATTAACCCGTTGCTTGCCGTTCTGATTCCTTTCTTCTGTGCGATTGTCGGTTCTGCATTGATGGGACTCATATATTGCTTCCTTACGGTATCGCTTCGCGCAAATCAGAATGTTACGGGTCTTGCCCTTACCACATTCGGTATCGGAATCGGCAACTTCTTCGGAGGGTCGTTGATTAAGCTTGTAAATTCAGATGTTCCGTCTATCGCACTTTCAAGGACAAGCACAGCGTTTAAAACTCAGCTTCCGTTTGCGGATAAATTGGGTTGGTTCGGGGATATATTCCTCTCGTATGGCTTCCTTGTTTATCTCGCAATCATCATAGCATTAGTTTCTTCACATATCCTGAAAAAGACGAGAGTAGGCCTTCATCTCCGCGCAGTAGGTGAGAACCCGGGAACAGCAGATGCGGCAGGTATCAATGTCACGAAGTATAAGTATCTTGCAACCTGCATCGGCAGTGCAATCGCAGGTCTTGGCGGACTTTACTATGTAATGGACTATGCAAACGGAGTGTGGTCAAACAACGGCTTCGGTGACCGTGGATGGCTTTCGATTGCGCTTGTTATTTTCTCGGTCTGGCGTCCGTCAATCAGTATTCTGGGATCTATCCTCTTTGGTTTCCTGTATGTTATCCCGACATACATTCCCGACATCAGCGTCAGCGCAAAGAAGCTGTTCGAGATGCTTCCGTATGTTGTTACAATCATAGTACTTGTTATTACAAGTATGAGAGATAAAAAGGAAAATCAGCCGCCGGCAGCGCTTGGTTTGCCTTACTTCCGAGAAGAACGATAAATATAACCCCGAGAGAAAACCTCTCGGGGTTGGTTTTTATATTAGATTTTCGTTTCAAACAGTCCGTCGCTTGAGCAGTAATAATACAGCTTGCCGCCGCGCATCTGAGGGAATCGGAGCTCTCCATCTTGCTCAGGATAGAGTTTTACCGTGAGGACTCTGTCAAAGCGGACATAGGATACAAAGGAAATATAATGCTCCTTTGTCATCGGGTGGAGAAATGTGATGTAATAATCGTCTTCAATCTCTTCAAATTTAAGCTTGTGTGCCTCATCGGGTGACTTTGCACAAAGCGGTGAGAGCTTTCTTCCACAGCATATAATTTCGGCGTTTCCGAGACTTGTGAGGATGTTTCCGCACTTCTCACAGACATAGAATCTGGTCCTCTTCACATTTCCTGCCTCCGTTTTTGTTTTTGGCATCTCGCCGTCAAGGAGTTTTGATATATCAACTTCGAAGAGTTCTGAAAGCTTTGAAATGAGGCTTATGTCAGGAAAACCGTGTCCCGTTTCCCATTTAGAGACGGTCTTTGGAGATATACCGAGACTCTCTGCAACAGCCCGCTGGGTAAGCCCTTTTTCTTTTCTGAGTTCAGAAATAAGTTTTCCTGTTTTTGATAAGTTCATATCTCTACCTCCCAAAGGAGATTTTACATCAAAAATAAATAAAATACAACCTACTCTCCGTAGGGGAACAATAAAGCGACTTGCTTTGCAAGTCGCTTTTAACATTATTCTTTTTCGATGGCGAGAGTTACGGTTGTGATGTCGCAGACTTCTGCAGGACCGTAATACTGGATAGCACCCGGATATACATAAGAGGTTTCGATAGCCCAGGTGTCGCGACGCTCTTCGAAGTACTTAAACGGCTTGCTGTCAAGTTCAACGAGAGCCTTCTTGATAACCGGTTTATCCTCACCGTGACGGCGCTCGATGTTCATCATCTTTGTAATCGGCATACCGCCTGCAACCCACTCTGTTGCCGGCTTTGAAAGGTTTGAAATCTTTGAGAGATATCCGTTGTAGCCGTACTGGATGAGCATAAATGCGTTGTAGCCGAGAGAGTAGCAGTAGTCAGCATCAAAGTTTGACGGGAATGCACATCTTCCTTCGTAGCCGAGGAAGTGGTGGATGGGTGAGAACTTGCCGTTGTATGTTCCTGCCTTCATGCGAGCTGCGAGCTTGTCTGCAACGAGGGCAGAAAAGAGCTTTTCAGACTCGATGAGAGAGACCTGAACATTGCCGTGCGGGTCGCGCTCGAGGAAGAGCTGCTGTTGGATGCCCTGCGGAAGAATTGCGAAAACTTCCATAGACTCTTTTGTGAGGCCCTTTTCGATGAATGCGTATTTCTCATCCCAGGTCGGGAGTGCATTGAACTCATCTGCGCGGCTTCCTGCGAGAAGCTCGTTGATTTCAGCGATAAGGACTGAAAATTCAGGAACGAACTCAACAACGCCTTCCGGAATAACTGCAACGCCGAAGTTCATGCCCTTTGCAGCTCTGCCTGCAACTGAATCTGCAATATAGTCTGCAATCTGTGAGAGTGACATCTTCCTTGTAGCAACCTCTTCGGAGATGAGGCAGATGTTCGGCTGTGTCTTGAGGGCACATTCGAGAGCAACATGAGAAGCAGAACGACCCATAACCTTTACAAAGTGCCAGTATTTCTTAGCAGAGTTTGCATCGCGTCCGATGTTACCTATGATTTCGCTGTAAGTCTTTGTAGCTGTATCGAAACCGAATGAGCATTCGATATCTTCGTTCTTGAGGTCACCGTCGATTGTCTTCGGGCAACCGATAACCTGAACGCCTGTGTTGTTTGCTGCAAAGTACTCAGCAAGAACAGCAGCGTTTGTGTTTGAGTCGTCGCCACCGATGATGACGATAGCAGTGATGCCGTGCTTCTTGCAGACTTCGGAGACGATAGCAATCTGCTCGTTTGTTAGGAGCTTTGTTCTGCACGAACCGATGATGTCAAAGGCACCTGTATTTCTGTACTGGTTGATATATTCATCGTCAAAGATTACATAGTCG
>JAZTWZ010000021.1:0-10160 GCA_045636165.1 Eubacteriales bacterium | reverse complement strand
GGTAGGCGCAATTAAAAGACTGATAAAAAAGACGCGGAATTAATTTTCCGCGTCTTTTAAATATCGTTTTATAGCATCAAGCGTTTCTTCGCTTAAGTAGTGTTCAATCTTGCAGGCGTCGGCAGATGCGATTTCCTTATCAATGCCGAGGGATGCGAGAAATGATGTGAGGAGCGTATGCCTTTCATATATCTTTGCGGCAATTTCAAGCCCCTCTTCGGTCAAGGTGATGAAGCCGTCAGCATCAACGAGGATATATCCGCCGTTTTTGAGAAGGCCTACAGCACGGCTGACACTCGGCTTGGAATAGCCCATATACTCTACTATGTCTATTGAGCGAAAGCTCTTTTTTGTTTTTGAAAGGATAAAGATGGTTTCGAGATACATCTCTCCCGATTCAAGAAGCGGCACAGCCGTCACCTCCTTTGTTGGTATATAAAGGATACCATATTTGCTTATTCTTCGTCAAGCGGTTTAGGTGGAGTGGTTTTTCTTTTTGCGAAGTCGAAATATCCCCATTCGTAGAATTTCTTGATGAGAGCAACAAGAATCGGAGTGAACATTCCGACGAGTCCGAAAAGCTTGAGACCGATATAAATCGAAGCAAGTGTTGCAAGCGGATGAAGCCCTATCTGCTCTCCGACGATTTTCGGCTCGATAAGGTTTCGGACTACGGTTATGACAATATAAATTATTACAAGACCTATTGCGAGGAAGTAGTTACCCGAGAATGCGGAGATTATCGCCCACGGCATAAGAAACCATCCGCTGCCGAGAACGGGAAGCGCATCGACAATGGCGATGAGACCTGCGATAAGAAGTGAGTTCTCAATACGGAGAATTGAAAGTCCGATTGAAAGCTCTACAAAGGTTATACATATAAGAATAAGTACTGCGCGAAGGTAAGAAACGAGAGTGTTGGAGAGCTGGGCGCGAATACGATGATACTTGTTTTTAAGGTTTTCCGAGGAGATTTCCCAGAGTTTTTCACGGAGCTTCGGGGAATCTGAACTGAGAAAATAAGTAGAAGCAATCGCAACGATAATAAAAATGAGAATTGACGGAACACTTGAAGCTATGTTTGCCGTGTATGAAACGATAGGTGCTATAAGTTTCTGGATGGCGGAAACGAGTTCTGAAAGCCAGCCTTCGATGTTTGTATAGATAAAGTCTTGAATGCCGAGGGGAAGACGCGAGAGTATTTCAAAGAAGGTTTCGCTCAAACGGTCAACCAAAAGGTCGATATCAAGTGTACGAAGCTTTTCAAAAAGAAGGATGAGGGTGTTTATGAGTCGGGATGCACCGAAGTAGACTAATGTTCCGATGACTCCGTAGAAAACTATCGTGAAAATAAGGCTTGAAATCGGCCGTGGAAACTTGAGCTTTTTCTCGAAAAAGGAAACGGGATAGTCTATTATTTTCGAGAAAACAAAAGCGAGGATAAAGGGAGCAAGCCAGCCAAGGGCATATTTCAGGACAAACCAAAGCCCTGCAACTCCAAGAAGTATATACAAAATTGTCAGAAAAAATTTGATATGCTTATTCTCAGACACAAAAAACACCTACCCTTTTGAGTATATTATATATCATAACGCGTGCAAATAAAAGGATTTTTTTGCATATTCACAAAAAAGTAAAAAAAACCAAAAAAATTGTTTTTTTACTTGCTTTACAGGAGACAATGTGGTATCATAGTATCCGTGGTGTAAAAACAAATGCCCGTGAGAGGGGGATGTTGATGACTGAAAATCATAAATATTATATAGTTCAGGATACAGCTCTTCCCGAGGTTCTGATTAAATGTGTCAAGGCGAAAAGCTATATCGATTCGGGAAAAGCGAGGACGGTTGAAGAGGCCTGCGTAGCGGCAGAAATAAGCCGAAGTGCATTTTATAAATATAAGGACCTTATTTCTCCGTTCAATGATATGTCGCTTGGCCATATCATAACCTTCTCAATGATGCTTATAGACGAGCCGGGAGTGCTTTCCCGTATCCTTGCTCACTTTGCGGCATACTCCGCAAATATTCTGACTATATATCAGACGATTCCGGGCGGCGGCAGAGCTCCGGTTACGATTTCTGCCGAGACAAACGGAATGACTACGGATATAGACACTTTTATAGAGCTTGCGATGAAGATTGAAGGGGTAATTTCCTTCAAGCCGCTTGCAGGTCAGTAAAGAGTTAATACATAAAGGGAGATAGATTATGAAAAAGATAGCTGTTTTAGGTTACGGTACAGTCGGCTCCGGCGTAGTTGAGCTTATGGAGCAGAACGCCGCGACGGTTGCAAAATCTGCCGGAGAAGAAGTTGAGGTTAAATACATCGTTGATATCCGCGATTTTTCAAACGATAAAAATGCTTCAAAGTTCGTAAAGGACTTCTCTATTATTGAAAATGACCCTGAGGTTTCGGTTGTTGTTGAGACAATCGGCGGAACAAACCCTGCATACGATTTTACAAAGCGTGCACTCCTTGCGGGAAAGAGCGTTGTAACTTCGAACAAGGAGCTTGTCGCAACTCACGGTGCAGAATTTTTCAAGATTGCAAAAGAGAAGAATGTAAATTATCTCTTCGAAGCATCTGTCGGTGGAGGTATTCCGGTTCTCCGCCCGATTGCACAGTGCCTTGGCGCAAACGATATCGACGAGATTTACGGTATTCTCAACGGCACAACAAATTACATTCTTACGCGTATGATAAAAGCGGGGCTTACTTTTGAAAAGGCTCTCTCCGAAGCTCAGGAGCTCGGATATGCAGAGCGCGATCCGAGTGCAGATATCGAAGGTCACGATGCTTGCAGAAAAATCTGCATCCTTGCATCCCTTGCATTTGGTAACCACATTTACCCCGAGTATATAAAGACAGAGGGAATCACAAAGGTAACTCTCGAGGATGTACGCCTTGCAGGCCTTGCAGGTAAGGTTATCCGTCTTCTCGGAAGATGCAAACTTTCTGATGACGGAAAGGTTTATGCTTATGTCGGTCCGCACCTTGTTGATAAGTCATCGCCGATTGCATCGGTTGAGGATGTTTTTAATGCGATTATGGTTCACGGCGATATGGTCGGAAATGTTATGTTTTACGGTCCGGGCGCAGGAAAGTTCCCGACAGCGAGCGCAGTTTGTGCAGATGTCATTGACGCAGTAAAGCATATTGAAAGTCGCAAGTACCTTGGTTGGAATGATGCCGGAGCTGAAGCGGTTGCTGATATGTCAGGCTTCAAATCTTGCTATTATGTCCGTATTGAGGGCGAGAACGCAAGAAGCGCTGCAACTCAGGTGTTCTCAGGTATCGAGTTTATTGATGATGAGTTTGCTACTGCATTTATCACGAGTGAGCTTTCAGAGGCTGAGTTTGAAGCAAAGCTCGAGTCTCTTTCTGAAAGAGTTGACATTCTCTCGCAGATGAGAGTTTTATAATAACAAATCGGTAAAAATTTCTGAAAGGAAGATAATATATGAGTCTTATAGTGCAAAAATTCGGTGGCTCGTCTGTTGCTGATACAGAGCGCGTGTTCAATGTAGCGGATATTGTTACAAGCACATACGCTGCTGGCAACGATGTTGTAGTTGTTGTATCGGCACAGGGCGACACGACAGATGACCTCATCGAGAAGGCAAAGGAAATCAATCCTAACCCTTCAAAGCGTGAGATGGATGTCCTTCTTGCTAACGGAGAGCAGATTTCAATGTCGCTTCTTGCGATGGCAATCGAGAAGCTCGGTTACCCCGTAATCTCGCTCACAGGCTGGCAGGCAGGCGTCCAGACGGGTATGAACTATGGCGCAGCACGAATCAAGAAAATTGAAACAGAGCGTCTCAAGCTTGAGATTTCAAAGAGAAGAATCGTTATCGTCGCAGGCTTCCAGGGTATCAACAAGTTTGACGACATAACAACCCTCGGTCGCGGCGGTAGTGATACAACTGCTGTTGCTCTTGCAGCGGCACTTGGCGCAGATCTCTGCCAGATTTACACCGATGTTGACGGCGTTTATACTGCAGACCCGAGAAAAATTCCGACAGCAAGAAAGCTTGATGAAATTACTTATGATGAAATGCTTGAGCTTGCATCCCTCGGTGCACAGGTTCTTCACAACCGCTCAGTAGAAATGGGCAAGCGTTTTAATGTTGATATGGAGGTTATCTCCAGCTTTACCCGTAATCCGGGAACAAAAATTAAGGAGGCAAACAAAGTGGAAAAGATGAATGTAAGCGGCGTTGCTCGCGATATGGATATTGCACAGATTTCTCTCGTAAATATGGCGGATGCTCCGGGAATTGCCTATAAGGTATTCTCTCTTCTCGCAAACAAGGGTGTCAATGTTGACATCATCCTTCAGTCAATCGGCCGTGAGTCAAGCAAGGACATCGCATTTACAGTTCCGAGCTCAGCTCTTGAGACTGCAAAGAATATTCTTGAAGAGAATAAGGCAAGCCTCGGCTTTGAGACTATCAAGGTTCGCGAAGACCTCTGCAAGCTCTCTATCGTCGGCGCAGGTATGGTAAACAACCCCGGCGTGGCAGCTATGATGTTTGAGGCTCTTGCAGCAGCTAATGTAAATATTGATATGATTTCAACAAGCGAAATCAAGGTTTCTGTTCTTATCAAGAAAGACGAATCTGAGCGTGCAATGCGCGCAGTCCACGACAAGTTCTTTTAAAAAATAAATAAAAAGCTCAGTGAAGCGATTGCTTCATTGAGCTTTTTTTACTTTTATAAGAAGAAGTTGTCCCGAGTTTACTTTAACCGAGGCGCGTTTTCCACGTAGGGGTTCGTTGCTTATGCCGTATTGGTAGTCGGGCGAAATATCCGCGTTTTCAAGTGGGAAAAGCGCGTTTTCTATCGTTATGCCGGAAGCCGTGCCGTCGATGTTTATAACCGAAAAATAGGGGTATGAAGCGTCTATGTATTTCGGTGTGCTATCAACTATTTCCATTTCGGAGAAGTCGTCAATCAGTACGGCATTTGCACCTTTTGAATGAAGCATCAGAAGAATCGAGATGTTTCCGAGAGTGTGGTCAAGCCGTCCTCCGCATACTCCGCAGAGCAGGAAATCTGAAAAGCCGCGCCTGAGTGCTTCCTTTGCGGCAAAGAAGGTGTCCGTATCGTCCTTTGCTCGAGGGAGAGAAATGGTTTCGCACTCACTCTCGGGTTTTTCGTGAGAGTCAAAGTCACCGATAATGAGATTGGGCGAAACTCCCAGAGGCTTTTCGTGAAAGAGACCGCTGTCGCAGAAGATATAAAAATCATCGGGACGGAAGCTTTTCTTTATATTTGTATAATCTTTTATCTCGGCACCGCCGATAATTACGCATCGCACCACTTGATCACCTCGCTCTATAATTATAGCCTACAAATCACCGAAATACAAGATAGAAAAATTCACGGCTTGTCATATCTTCGGCGACGGCGAAATATAATTTGGTGAGATAAAATAAAAGGAGAGAGTATTATGGAGCTTTTGCTTGATAAGAAAAAATGCGAATATTTAAACCGTGTAGCGTGCGGAAATGCAATTCATGAGGAAAGTACGGAGATTATCGTCTCCGACAGAAGTCCTGATATATCAAGAATCATCCGCGGTGCAGGTAATGTATTTATCACAAACAAAGAGGCAAGGGACGGTAAGGTATCCGTAGAGGGAAATGTAAAAGGGGTTGTCCTCTATACTGCGGAGGGGGAGAAACGCGTGCGGAAGCTCGATGTTGCAATGCCGTTCTTTCACAGCTTTGATGCGGATGGCGTAACTCCCGATTCAAGGGTCACGGCAAGGGTGCATTTGCGGTCGTTTGATGTTCGTGAGATTAACCCGAGAAAGGTTTCGGTTCGCGCAAATATTGATATTTCATATAAGGCGTACGAAATTGCTGAAAAGATTACATACGAGGGAGTAAAAGGCGGAGAGGAATACGGCATCTGCTCAAGAAATCGCGCGTTTTACGGATATACTCCGATAATAATGAAGGAAAAAGGCTTTTCTATCAGCGATGATATCGAGCTTTCGGGTGAGGGGAACGAAATGAGCACAATACTGCTCGAAGAAGTTTCTGTTTCTCCGACGGAAACGAAAATCATAGGCAATAAGTCGATACTCAAAGGTGTTGCGGAAATCGCGTATGTATATGAAAATGAGGACGGAACCGTTCACTGCGACGAGCGCGAGCTTCCGTTTTCGCACATACTTGATATTGAGGGTATGGAAGAAGATCACGACCTTGGCGTTGAGCTTTCAGTATCAGGTTTTGAGTTTGATCCGCAGTACGACGCAGCAGGAAAGGCGAGATATATAACCGTCAGCATAACCGCAGATGCTCTTGCGACAGTTTATGAAAAAAGTGAGAGCAAAATAATTGAAGATGTGTACAGTACAATGTACGAAATGGATGTAAAGCGGAACGGCTTAACAAGTGTAAAATGTATAAATAAAGCGGAAAAACGGGTTCCTGTAACGGAGAGTGTAAAGACAGGAAACGGAGTAAAAAGAGTTCTTGATATGGCGGTTTCGGTGTTCCCACCGCTCAGAAGACGCGAGGAAGGGCGCGAATTCATATCCTCTGATGCGGCAGTTTCTGTTATGTATATAGGCGAGGATGATATGATTTACAGTGTGTCTCGTCGGGTTCCTGTTGTATGCCCGATTGAGCTTTCGGAGAATCATACCTTTGAGGTTTCATCCCACATCCGCGGCAGAGGATACTCTGTCGGAACCGACAACGAAATCAATGTACGCTTCTTTACTGACTTTGATATAACCGAAACTGAAGAGGAGAGCGTCTCGGGAGTTTGCGAGATGTCGGTTGATACCGAAAAGAGCCGCAGAGGTGAAAAACGCCCGGGAATAACCGTGAAGAGAGTAACTGATTCGTGTGATGCGTGGGCGCTTGCCAAGGAATATGCTGCAGAGGTTTCGGAAATCTGCGTTGCGAACGGAATTTCAGACAATGATAAGATATCGCAGGGCAGAATGGTTCTTATCCCGACACGCAGATAGAGATGCAGGGAGCTTTAGTATTTTTAAGCGTAGCCGCAACGATTTTTACTGCAGAACTCGGTGACAAGACACAGCTCTTTATTATGGGGCTTGCCTCAAAGGAAAAGCCGATGAAAGTAATCGCAGGCATGGCAATTTCGATAATTCTCCTTAATATTATGGCGGTGTATCTCGGTGTGGCGCTTTCCGACTTCATAAGCCCGGAGATTATCGGGCTTATATCAGGATTTGCATTTCTTATCTTTGCTTATCTTTCTCTTTCAGACGAGACTGAGATGGGCGAGCGAAAAAAGGTAGGAAAATATGCAATAATAAGTATAGCTCTGATGTTTTTTATGGCAGAGCTTGGTGACAAGACACAGCTTTCTGTAATTGCGCTTTCAGCGCGTGATCCTGCAAACCGTTTCGCAATATTCGGCGGTGCGGCAGTAGGAATGCTCCTCGCTGACGGGATAGGCGTAATGCTTGGGCTGAAACTCGGAAAAAGAATTCCGCAAAAAGTTTTTTCAAGAGTGGCATTTATTCTTTTTGCGGTATTCGGAACAGTATCTGTTGGAGAAAGTATAGATTTGTTGCTCCCGGGAAGAGCTGTTCTTCCGACTGTGGTAATTGCGATTATTTATTTAGCACTTGTTTTTGCAGGGCGGAGAAAAACCATAAAGGCATAGAAAAAGACCGATGCAATTTGCATCGGTCTTTTATGTGGAAATTAAAGGTCAAGCTTTAAGTCGTTATCGCGTATCCAGCCGATTTTTCTGAAGAAAAGCCCGAGAAGCGGACAGATAACTGCGGGAAGAACAATGTGAACAAGGAGCATAGCGATCCAGTGCATTGCGCCGATTTCGACTCCGCTTTCAACCCAGCCCGTGTATGTACCAATCTGACCGACGAGACCGCAGGTTCCCATACCTGAAGAGACTGCAGCGCCGTTCATTTCGAGTTTGAAGATGCAGGTTGAAATCGGGCCTGTAATAGCAGATGTAAGAATCGGAGCTATCCAGATTTTCGGGTTCTTTACTATGTTGCCCATCTGGAGCATACTTGTTCCGAGACCCTGTGCGAGAACGCCGCCCCAGCGGTTTTCACGGAAGCTCATAACGGCAAAGCCTCCCATCTGTCCACAGCAGCCTGCGAGAGCTGCGCCGCCTGCAAGACCTGTAAGAGAGAGACCTGCGCAGATTGCAGCGCTTGAAATCGGAAGTGTAAGCGCGATACCAACAACTACCGAAACGATGATTCCCATAAGGAACGGATGGAGAGTTGTCGCGTACATAATGAGAGAACCGAGCTTGTTTGCCGCAATGCCTATAGGCTCTGCGATAACCATAGCAACGAGAATACCTGAGCAGATTGTAACTATCGGGGTTACGATAATATCAAGCTTTGTTTCCTTGCTGACTGCTTTTCCAAGCTCTGTTGCGATGATTGTTATGATAAGAACCGCAAAAGCGCCGCCTGCACCACCGAGCTGGTTTGCCGCAACGCCGACAGATGTGAGCGAGAAGAGAACAAGCGGCGAAGCTTTGAGCGCATAGCCGATCGCAACTGCCATAGCAGCGCCTTGTGCACCCTTTGCGAAGTTGCCTACTTCTACGAGAACATCGATGCCGAACTGCTGACCGATAGTCGAGATAATCGTACCGATGAGAAGGGAAGCGAAGAGACCCTGAGCCATAGCCCCGAGAGCGTCGATAAAGTAGCGCTTGAGAGAAAACTCAATGTCCTTGCGCTTCAGGAAAGCTTTGAATTTCTGCATTTCAAATACCTCCAATTAATGAAAGATGTTTTTTATTAAAGAATATTTTACCACATTGTGGTAAAATGTCAACTTAAAATTAGTTGATTTTTGAGGCGAAATTTACTATAATTACAGTAGGTAAAATCGGAAAGGTTGATATGATGAAAAACGAAAAAAGAAAACAGGCTATAATTTATCTTGCAACGGTTATTTTTTCAATACTTTTTATTCTTATAGGAAATGTTGTTTGCAGACCGGAGATTTTTGATAACGGAGACGAGATTTACTACAAGGCAGAGGTTGTCAGAATAAATGACATTGCAGAGGATGAATACAGCCTTGACGGCGGCGATACGATGGTGTCAAACAAGCGGATAATGTTTGATGCGCTTGTTAAAAGCGGTCCCTACAAGGGAGATACAGTTGAAGTGTCGCAGGATGTTGATAATATGTACGCTTATCAACCCCGTGATGTTGCCGAGGGAGATAAAGTTTTGATCTCAAGACCTGCTTATGAATATTCGGAGGATACAGAAGATATTTCCGAAGAACCTGCCGAATGGATATTCATAGAGCATAACCGCGTGGGCGATATTCTTCTCCTTATAGCTGTATTTCTCCTGCTTATCGTTATCATCGGTCGCGCGAAAGGCTTTTCGACGATACTCTCGCTTATCTTTACGGTTCTCGCTGTTTTTATGGTGTATATCCCATCTATCCTCAAGGGGTATAATGTCTACCTGATGACTATAATTGTCTCGGTTTTTTCGATATTTATGAGCCTTATAATCATAAACGGCTGGGATAAGAAGACGGCGTGCGCGATATTCGGAAATGTTACGGGTGTTGCGATTTCGGGAATTCTTGCGATTGCGGTAAGCAGGGCGTGGAATCTCACAGGTATGGTCGATGAAGATTATGTTATGCTTACGCTTTTTGAATCGCCGATTGACCTCCGCGCGGTTTTATGGGGCGGCGTAATTATAGGTGCGCTCGGAGCGATTATGGATGTCGCGATGTCGATTGCATCTGCGATGAACGAGCTTAACGACGAGATGCGCGACAAGAGCTTCGGAAGAATGCTTAGATCGGGTATGAACATAGGTCGCGACGCGATAGGAACAATGACGAATACGCTCATTCTCGCTTATATCGGCGGTGCGCTTGCGACGGTGCTTCTTCTTGTAGCGTATAACAAGAACCTCTATTATCTCTTCAATATGGAAATGATAATGGCAGAGATTTTGTCTGCAATAGTCGGAAGTATCGGAATTTTAGCGGCAGTTCCTGCAACAGCCATCTTCTCGGCGTATGTATTCAATAGAGAAAAAAGCGAAGAATAAAAAAGCATTCTTAGGCGTCTTCACATAGGGAGAAATCGCCTGAAAACCATCTTTTTAGCGCATAGCTTCACAAAAAATGCTT
>JAZTWZ010000020.1:0-18290 GCA_045636165.1 Eubacteriales bacterium | reverse complement strand
CGGCGAAGCAAACGAAGCAGCAACAAAGGCTCTCGTTGCAGAACTCGAAAAGGTTGCTGACAAGTGCGACAAGTGCGCTTCCATCCTCGCAGAGAAGGACTACCTCTCCAAGAAGTCAGTCTGGATCTTCGGTGGTGACGGATGGGCATACGATATCGGCTTCGGCGGTCTCGACCATGTTCTCGCTTCAGGCGAAGATGTAAATGTTATGGTATTCGATACCGAAGTTTACTCCAACACTGGTGGACAGGCTTCCAAGGCTTCAAACATCGGTCAGGTTGCTCAGTTCGCTGCAGCAGGTAAGAACATTATGAAGAAGAACCTTGCAGAAATTGCAATGTCCTACGGTTATGTATATGTTGCTCAGGTTGCTATGGGTGCTGATATGAATCAGACTCTCAAGGCTCTTGCAGAAGCTGAAAGCTACCCGGGTCCGTCACTCATCATCGGCTATGCTCCTTGCGAAATGCACGGTGTAAAGGGCGGCATGGTAAACTGCCAGTCTGAAATGAAGAAGGCAGTTGAAGCTGGTTACTGGCAGATGTTCCGCTACAACCCGACTCTCGTAGCAGAGGGTAAGGATGCATTCATCCTCGACTCCAAGGAGCCGACAGCAAGCTATATCGACTTCATCAAGGGCGAAACCCGTTACGCTCGTCTTGCACAGCAGTTCCCCGAAAGAGCAGAAGAGCTCTTCGCAAAAGCTGAAGCTGCTGCAAAGGCAAAGTACGAAAAGTACGCAAAACGCGCAGGTAAGTAATATAGCGATTTAAGGCTTATAAAAAGGTCTCCCGATAACATTTTCGGGAGACCTTTTTTCCATAATTTTACTCCGTAAAATAATAAAAAAACATAGCTAATATTCATCACGAATCATTGACTTTTCTTTTCATTTATGTTACCATATTATTAACTAAAAATGACAGAAGCCAAAATGGTTCTGCCAAAAATTAATAGGAGGAATTTAAAATGAAAAAGATTCTCGCATTGGTTCTTGCGACAATCATGGCTTTCTCCCTCGTTGCATGTACAGGCAACGGCGGTGCAGGTAGCTCAGTTGCAAACACCGACCCCCTCACAAAGGATGATGTAGTCAAAGCAGTTATCTACTCTCATCCGAGCTGGCCGTTCCAGGATAGCTGGAAGGTCGTCGAGTACATCAAAGAAGGCATTGGCGCAACTATCGAATACAATGCTATCCCGAACGCAGAAATCGCAACAAAGTATTCTGTTATGTTCGCTGACCCCGAATCCCTTCCCGACACAGTTCCGTTCGACAGTAAGCTCGGCAGCGAACAGCACTGTGTTGACGGTTCCGCTATCGCATTTGAGACTTTGACAGACTATATGCCGAACTACACAAAGTGGGTCTCTTCCCTTTCCGAAAACGATTATGCTAACTTCATTCAGACACGCAAGTCTGCTGACGGTAACATCTACTACACACCTGTTATGGGTCGTGATACAACCGAAGGCGTTATGTGCTGGATGTACCGTGAAGACATCTTTGAAAAGCATAATTTAAAAACTCCGTCAACCTTCGATGAGCTTTACGAATTATGTAAGGAGCTCAAGGCTCTCTACCCCAACTCCTACCCTCTCTGCATAAGAAACGGTATCGGTAACAACCTTTCTGTTATGTCTCCGAGCTTTGATAAGAACTGGTTCGGTATGGACTTCTACTACGATGAAGCAGACGATACTTGGAAGTACGGTGTTCTTGAGCCTGCTATGAAAGAATTCCTCGAATTCTCACTCAAGATGATTGACGAAGGTCTCCTCAACCCGAACTTCTCTACAATCAGCACTCAGGAATGGCAGGAGCTCATCTCCACAGACCGTGGTTTCATCACTCCTGAATATCAGACCCGTGTTGACTTCTTCAACTCAATCGCAAAGGACAACAACGCTCCTCTCCGCTTCGCAGCTATGGTTCCGCCGGTTGCAAATGCTGAAAAGGGTGCAGCTCTCGTTACACGAAACAGCCTTGACCCGTACGGCAACATCATCTGCAACACACGCGACGACGCTCGTATCGCTAACGCTGCAAAGTACCTCGACTGGTTCTACGCTGATGAAAATGTAGAGCTTGTTTCCTGGGGTAAGGAAGGCGAGACATTCGAGGTTGTTGACGGCAAGAAGCAGTATATTACAAACGGTGCAAACGAGCCGATAAAGACACTTTACGGCTTCGGTGTTCCGCAGACCTTCTACCGCGCTGACCGCGAAGCTATCGAGTCAACAGAATCTGAGGATATCGCAAAGAACCGCGCTATGGTTCTTGAACACAGAAGAGACAAGAATGCTGTTTCAAGCTATCTCGCATTCAATGAAGAGGAACAGAACCTCATGACCGACAAGAAAGTCGCTATCACAACTTATGTAGAAGAAATCATCTCCAAGATTCTCCTTAAGCAGCTCCCGATTTCAGCTTATGACGAAATCGAAGCTAATGTTATGGAAATGGGCCTTGAGGATGTCCTCGCTACATACGAAGCTGCTCACGCAAGAATTAAGTAATTTAACTTAAAACCTATAAAAACAGCCGAAGAAATTCGGCTGTTTTTTCTTTCTCAAATAGCATGCGGCGGTGCTTCAGGGCCTTTTATCCCTACGAAGCACCGCCGTAAGGCAACAAACAAGATTCGTCTTATATGAGATTCCTCACACACGGTTTCCAAGCTCTGTAAACATCTCTCCCGGAACCGCGCAAAAAACGATATCTCCTATCGTGACTGCCCCAAGCGTAAAATCAAAGGACTCAGGTCCGTTTTCGAGTGTAACAATTCTTTGAGCCTCTGCAACAACCGTAGTAAGCTCCATCTTCTCAAACGGAAGCTCTTGAGTTCTTTCTGCCCGGTAAAGCTCATAAATCTTTCGGGCTTCTTCCAAAGCCTGCTCTCCCAACATTTTTATCTCTCCTTTTGTATTATTAACACTTCAAAGATTATACTCTCACTTATCTATTTATGTCGATGTGCTTTTCGAAAACTCTTTACTAAATCGACAAAATATGATAAGATATTCTATAGAAATTTCTGGTTTTGTCAGGAGATGAGTTATGAAAAAGTTTATATTATATAACCCACTTGCAGGAAACGAGCAGACTGCACTCAGCGCGATGAAGCTTGATTCGCTCTACATCGGTCACGAAACCATATACCTTGATATCCTCGAAATTGAAAGCTATAAGGACTTTTTTGCCGGACTTTCGCCCGAGGACGAGGTTGTAATCTGCGGTGGTGACGGTACGCTCAACCGCTTTATAAACCGCATCCGTGATATTGAGGTCAAAAACAATATCTATTATTACGCTACAGGTTCGGGAAACGACTTCTTAAACGACCTCGAAAAACCGCGTGGGTCTGAACCGTTTCTCATTAACGACTATATCAAAAATCTTCCTACCGTTGAAATTAACGGTGCTACCTTCCGCTTCTTTAACGGAATCGGTTTCGGAATAGAAGGAACCTGCTGTGCTGTTGGCAACAAGCAGCGCGCTACTTCGAAAAAGAAGGTCAACTATACCGCAATAGCGCTCAAGCTCATTCTCTTCTCTTTCCGTCCGAGAACGGCTAAAATCACCGTTGACGGCGAAGTTTTTGAGCACAAGAAGGTATGGCTTGCATCCTCAATGTTCGGTCGCTTCTTCGGCGGTGGAATGAAGGTGGCACCCGACCAGAAGAGAGGAAGCGATACGCTCTCTCTCGTCGTCGCACATGACTGCGGAGCTCTCAGGCTTCTCACCGTCTTCCCGTCCATATTCAGCGGCACACATACAAAATATACAAAGTATATCTCAATCTACGAGGGACGCGAAATCAGCGTAGAATACGACTCCCCCTGCGAGGTGCAGATAGACGGCGAAACGCTTCTTGATGTAAAGGGCTACTCCGCAAAAGCTCCCGCTTTGGAAGAAATTTTATTATAAACAATAAACAAAAAAACTCCTGTGATCTCACAGGAGTTTTTTGTTTTTAATATATTAGCCGAGACGAGCCTTGAGGCCTTCGAGCTGATTGTACATTTCCTTCGGCATACGGTTGCCAACGCTCTGAATCTTTGCATAGAATTCTTCGAGGTTTGCAGCGTCTTCCATCCAGAGGTCCTTGTCAACTGAGAGGATATCCTTGAGGATGTCAAGAGTTACCTCGTCCTCAATGCCCTCGCGGTTGATGTCCTCAGGATTCGGAACATAACCGATCGGAGTTTCAACTGCGCCAACTTCATCATCGCAACGCTTGAGGATCCACTCAAGAACGCGGAGGTTGTCGCCGAATCCCGGCCAGAGGAACTTACCGTTGGAATCTGTTCTGAACCAGTTTGTGTTGAAGATCTTCGGCTTCTTTGTGATCTTCTCGCCCATTTCAAGCCAATGTGCGAAGTAGTCACCCATGTTGTATCCGCAGAACGGAAGCATAGCCACCGGGTCACGACGGACAACACCAACTGCACCTGCAGCTGCTGCAGTAGTTTCAGAAGCCATAGCAGAACCTACGAATACACCGTGGTTCCAGTCAAATGTCTGATATACGAGCGGAGCTGTCTTTGCACGACGGCCACCGAATACGATAGCAGAAAACGGAACACCCTTCGGGCTCTCAAATTCCGGAGAGATGCACGGGCACTTTGAGGCCGGAGCTGTGAAACGGGAGTTCGGATGAGCACCCTTTTCGCCGCCTTCCGAGTCCCACTTCTCGCCCTTCCAGTTGATAGCGTTCTTCGGAGGATTCTTGTCAAGACCTTCCCACCAAACAGTGTTATCTTCAACATTGTGAACAACATTTGTAAAGATAGTATCCTGGGGGCAAGTATGGAGAGCATTCGGGTTGGACTTCTCGTTTGTACCCGGAGCAACGCCGAAGAAGCCTGCTTCAGGGTTGATAGCCCAGAGACCGCCGTCTTCGCCGATGCGGAGCCATGCGATATCGTCACCTACGCACTCAACCTCATAGCCCTTTTCCTTATAAGCCTTCGGCGGAATGAGCATAGCGAGGTTTGTCTTACCGCAAGCAGACGGGAATGCTGCTGCGATGTATTTCTTTGTTCCGTTCGGAGCCTTAACGCCGAGGATAAGCATGTGTTCAGCCATCCAGCCTTCGTTACGGCCCTGGTAAGAAGCGATACGGAGAGCGAAGCACTTCTTGCCGAGGAGAACATTTCCGCCATAACCTGAGTTGATGGACCAGATTGTGTTATCCTGCGGGAACTGAACGATATATCTTTCTTCAGGATTCATTGTAGCACGGGAATGGAGACCGTGAACGAAGTCAGCGCTGTCGCCGAGGTTATCGAGAACAGCCTTACCGATACGAGTCATAATCTGCATGTTGAGAACAACATAGATAGAGTCAGTGATCTCGATACCAGCCTTAGCAAACGGAGAACCTACAACGCCCATTGAGAACGGGAGAACATACATTGTTCTGCCCTTCATGCTGCCGTCGTAAAGCTTTCTGAGCTTTGCATACATCTCAGCGGGATCCATCCAGTTATTTGTAGCACCTGCTTCTTCCTTTGTGGGAGCGCAGATGAATGTACGGTCTTCTACACGAGCAACATCATCGATAGCTGTTCTGTGGAGGTAGCAACCCGGAAGCTTCTCTTCGTTAAGCTTAATCATTTCGCCTGTAGCTACTGCCTCTGCACGGAGAGCGTCAAGCTGCTCCTTACTGCCGTCGATCCAGACTACTGAATCCGGCTTGTTGAGGTCAATCATTTCGTTGACCCATTCATTTACATACTTGTTGGTTGTCAAACTCATTTTATGAATTCGCCCCTTTCGTGATACTCAAAAGTTTTGCTACATATTATTCTATTATGTTTTTGTCAAAATATCAAGTCTTTTTCGCGAGAAAATTAAAAATTTAACAAAGTTTTTTTCGACATTCTGAACAAATCTTTTTTGCCTAGCTCAGCAAAAGTGGACAAGCTTTCGTAAACTTCTTTTTACATCTATAGTTTATATACTTTTTTGACATATTATGCATGCAATTTATTCTTTTTCACCTACATTTTGCGACTTCTTATTCATTATATTTCCTTTATACTTTTTATAGAAACATTTTTTGAAAGGAATATACAAATAATGGATGTCAAAAAGAAATCGCCGCAAAAAACAAAGCTACATAATCTCGGAAAAACACTTACCGAGAAACTGCCTCTGCACCTGCTCGCCTACCCTGCCGCATTCATTTCTTCTTTTCTTCTCTCGCGTGCAGTTTTCCTCGGTGGCAGTGCCCCTTTCGGGCTTTCGGCAAGTGCCGCGCTCGGTGCAAGTAAATTTTCGCTGCTCGGGCTGCTCGGCGCAACCTTCGGATACCTGTCCGCTTTTGAAAAAATCAATTCACTCAAATACATAGCCTGCCTCATTCTGATTTTTACGGCACACTTCGTATTCTCAGGAACTTCTCTTGTAAAAAAGAGATATTTCGTTCCGCTTTCCGTAATCATTCCTGCCACCTGCATAAACTTCGTCTTTCTTGCCGACGGCGGTTTTACCCTTTTTGATACTGCGCTTTCAGTCTTCGAAATTCTGATTTCCGCAGTGAGCGCATCCTTTTTAAGAGCACTGCGCGATAAAACTACAGCCTCTCCTGCGACACTCTCGGGCGCATTTCTCGCGCTTTCGTTCGGGTTTTGCGCCGCACTCTCCGACATTGTTGTTTTTGACTTCATCTCTCTCGGACGAATTCTCGCACTTCTCCTGATTCTTCTCTGCTCCTCACGCGGAAATCTCGGTATTGGTGCTGCAAGCGGACTTCTTTTCGGCGCATCCGTTTCGCTATCGCTTTCTTTAAGCGAACACGGGATCATCTTTGGAATCTGTGGCATTATATTCGCTTCTTTTTTCAAATTAGGTAAATTTTTTGCGATTTCCTTTTCATTCCTCTTTTCCGCCTGCATCTGCGCCTGCCTTAACACTAAACTAGTTCTCTCATATCTCATAGAATTCCCGATTGCCGCGGCTTTCTTTTTCCTCTTTGAGGGCTATTTTTCAAAACACACCAGACGCTTCTTCGTAAAGACCGGCGGTCATAGCGATATACACCTTCGCCGCTACATAACCGAACGGCTTAATTTCGCTTCAAGCGCCTTTAAAAGCCTCGGAAATTCCATTGCAGAGCTTCAGAGAAAAGAGGAAACAGCAAACCTTTCTGATGTACGCATATTTTTCGAGAAAAGCACACGCGATTTCTGTAAGAAATGCTCTCTATGGTCAATCTGCTGGGACCGCGATTTTGGCTCTACGCGAGATGCCTTTACAAAAGCGGGAGACGCGATTATGAAAAACGGTACTCTCCGTGCCCGTGATTTTCCCGTTTATTTCTCTTCACGCTGTCTTAACACGGAAAACTTCGTAAATGCCGTAAACCGAGAGATTTTCGCACTACGGTACAGACACCAGCTTGATGAGGCCTTACGCGAAAACCGCGAGCTTTTTAAAAAGCAGTATTCGGATATCGCCGCCGTAATAAGCGACCTCTCCTCCGATATTTTATCAAATGCCCGTTTTGACGAAACTGCCGAAGCTGAGATACGCGATATTCTGACCCGTCGCGGAATTCTCTGCGACACGGCGGTATATCGCGACTCAGAAAACCACCTCAACATCCACATCTGCGGTCGCGACCTTTCCGATATAAAAGAAAACACAAACGAGCTTATTCCGCTTTTTTCAAAAGTCTGTAAAACAGTTTTTTCAGAGCCAAAGTTCACCCCGTCAAAGGAGCTTGATGACATAATTATCCGCGAAAAACCGCGTCTCCGAACTGTATTCGGCGCTTCTGCAAAAAGCCGTTCTTCCTCCTCTCCGAGCGGAGATTCGGGAAGCTTTTTCTATCCGTCAAACGGAAAGGCGGCGCTTCTCCTTTCTGACGGAATGGGAAGCGGAAAGCTCGCTGCAGCAGAGAGCGCCGGAAGTGTAAATCTCCTTTCAGAGCTGCTCCGCGCCGGATGCGCTCCGCGTGACGCGCTCTCAACGCTTCAGTCTGCGCTGACGCTCCGTGCAGAGTTTACCGGAAGTTTTTCTACTCTTGACCTTTTCTATGGAAATCTCTTTACGGGATACGCCGAAATATACAAACTCGGCGGTGCTCCGACATACATAAAACGAGGAAGCAAAATTCGCCGCATCACCGCTTCAAATCTCCCTGCAGGAGTAAGACTTAACGGAAAAAGTGAGCCAGAAGTTACCCCGATAAGCCTTGAGCCGGGAGACTATATCATAATGACGAGCGACGGTATCGCCGACGGGAACGACGATGTCAAGCTTCTTGAATTTCTCTCAAATGCATCTTCACCAACCCCAAAAGCTCTTGCGGACGAACTTCTTGCATTCTCGCTCTCCTGCTATAAGAAAAACGACGATATGACAGTTGCCGTAATCTTAATTGAAAATGAATACTGATACGCTTCATCGGTTAAACTAACTCAAAAGCTTTCAGGAGATATTTATGGTAAAAGGAATTTCAAGACGGGTTGTTGTTGTAAAAGCTCCCATTGGAAGTATTTTCGACGAAGCCATTTTTATTATGCGTGATGACCTCTCAACAGATGTCGATTCGGAAGAACTCTTGCGTGAGGCCTGTTCCGCCGCGGATGAGTATGTAAAAAAGAACTGTGGAAAACGAAAACCAGGTAAATCCCTGTTCTTTTTCTCTTTAATTGCTATTCTTTTATTATCAGCTTCACTTTTCTTACTTTTAAAATAATAAAAGCCGCCGTATGGCTGCTTTTATTATTTATTCACTATATTCTTAGGCTCACCTTTCATAAAGCACGCGAGATTATCTGCAACAAGTGTTATTAGTCTTCTTCTCGTTTCAATCGGTGCCCACGCGATATGTGGTGTCATAATGCAGTTTTTCGCGGTACGAAGTGGATTGTCAGCCTGCATAGGCTCAACCGTAAGAACATCAATTCCTGCACCTGCAATTCTCTCCTCGTTAAGAGCTTTTGCAAGTGCCACTTCATCCACCGCACCGCCTCGGCTTGTGTTTATAAAATACGCCGTCTTTTTCATAAGCGAAAGCGTTCTCTCATTTACCATAAGCTTTGTTTCAGGCGTAAGAGGCGCGTGAAGCGTCAGGAAATCGGAACGGGCAAAAAGCTCATCCCTTTCTACGCACGGAAACTCAGTGCATTTTGACGGAGTTCTCGTAGAAACTATAACTTCCATTCCAAACGCTTTTCCGAGATTCGCAACTTCGCGACCTATATCGCCATAACCGAAAACGCCGAGAGTCTTTCCGCGAAGCTCAAATATCGGGAACGGGAAATACGAAAATGTCGCAGACTTTATCCAGCCGCCACCTCTGATTGAATTTACATAGTCAACAAGACTTCCCGAAAGCGCGAGAATCATAGACATCGTAAGCTGGGCAACAGCGTGTGTGGAATAGCCCGGGACATTGGCAACCGCGATACCGCGCGACTTTGCCTCGACTATATCTATATTATTATACCCCGTCGCAAACAGTCCGATATATTTAAGGCTCGGGCACTTTTCCATTATTTCGCGACCGATTTGCGCCTTATTACAGATGATAGCGTCAACATCCCCGATTTTTTCAGAGACCTCGCTCATTGCAATATCGTCATAATACGAAACCTCACCAAGCGCGGAAATCTCATCGAGCAGGACATCGCCCTTTGTTATCGTGCAGGTATCAAGAACTGCAATTTTCATATTCTCGCCTCCAAAAAAGAAAGGTTGCATCAAAGTATTTTGATACAACCTCCTTAAAGTTCTTTAAAAGTTATCTCTGAACACGGCCTGAACCGTCGCCGCCCATAAGAGCCTTGACCTCAGAAAGTGTAGCGCGGTTATAGTCACCCATGATAGAGTGCTTAAGGCAGGATGCAGCAACAGCGAAGTTGAGAGCATCTTCCTTGTTCACATAGTTATTGAGACCGTAGATAAGTCCGCCTGAGAAAGAGTCACCGCCGCCGACACGGTCAACGATATCGGTAATCATATACTTACGGCTAAGATAGAAGTTTTCTCTGTCGCAGAGGCAAGCAGACCAGCCGTTTGTATCTGCGCTCTTGCTCTCACGGAGAGTGATAGCGAGAGTCTTCATATCCGGGTACTGCTCGAGAACCTTGCGTGCAAGAGCTTCGTACTTTGCAGTATCGAGAACGCCGTCCTCAACCTTTACATCAACGGTAATTCCGAGTGACTTCTGGCAGTCTTCCTCGTTTGCGATACCTACATCAACATACTTGACAAGCTCGCACATAACTTCCGGTGCGCTCTTGCCGTACTTCCAGAGGTTCTTTCTGAAGTTGAAGTCACAGGAAACTGTAACGCCAAGCTTCTTTGCAGCCTTTACAGACTCAAGAGCAAGCTCTGCAGCAGAAGCAGAGATAGCCGGGGTGATACCTGTGATATGGAACCATGTAGCACCGTCAAAAATCTTTTCCCAATCGAAATCGCCGGGCTTCGCAAGAGCGATAGCTGAGAATTCGCGGTCGTAAACAACCTTTGAAGCGCGCTGATTTGCGCCTGTTTCGAGGTAGTAGATACCCATTCTTCCGTTTGTACGGATGATGTCCTTTGTATCAACGCCGAATGAACGGACATCTGCAACACAAGCATCACCGATTGCATTAGCCGGAAGAGCTGTTACGAAAGAAGCCTCCATACCGTAATTTGCAAGGGATACTGCAACATTAGCCTCGCCACCGCCGAAGGTTGCCTCAAACGACGGGGACTGGAAAAATCTCTCAAGACCGGGAGATTTAAGTCTGAGCATAATTTCGCCGAATGTAACTACTTTTGCCATGATAATATTCTCTCCTTTAAATTGTTATTTATTTTCAATTTCTGCTCTGTGCTTTTCAAGAAGTTTGTTAATCTTATCAACCGGGCTGAGGAGTGAACTTATCGAACGGTCGTGGTTCATCGTATCAATGATGAGAGAGAGGAACTTTGACATATCCGCCTCAGCATACCACGGAGCATTTCTGATTTCATCCGTGCGGTAGTTAAGATTGGTTGAGAAGACCTTTGTAATTACGCCATCTTCATACGCCTTATTGAATGAAGCTGCGCCCTCTGTAAAGAGACCAAAGGTAACACCGACGAAGATGCGCTTTGCACCAGTCTTTTTGAGCTCTCTCGCAATGTCGATTACCGACTCGCCTGAAGAAATCATATCGTCGATAATGAGAACATCCTTACCCTCAACAGAATCGCCGAGGAACTCGTGGCTGATAATCGGGTTTCTGCCGTTTACAATCTTAGTGTAGTCACGGCGCTTATAGAACATACCGACATTTACACCAAGCATACTTGCAAAGTAAAGGCTACGGCTCATTCCACCCTCATCCGGGCTTACGACAACGAGCTTGTTTTTGTCAATTTCAATGTCGGGAACATTCTTAAGAAGTGCCTTTATAATTTGATATGTAGGGGTTACATTTTCAAAGCCGCTGAACGGAATTGCATTCTGAACTCTCGCATCATGTGCATCGAATGTGAAAATATTGGTAACACCGAGGTGTTCAAGCTCCTGAAGTGCCATAGCGCAGTCAAGAGACTCGTTTGCAGTCTTGCGGTGCTGGCGGCTCTCATAGAGAAGCGGCATAATAACATTTATGCGCTTCGCCTTACCGCCGATAGCAGCGATAACGCGCTTTATATCCTGGAAAATATCATCCGGGCTCATGTGGCATTCCATATTGTACATCTTATATGTGCAGCTGTAGTTGCTTATGTCAGCTATGATATAGATGTCGTATCCGCGGACAGTTTCTTTAAGAATCGCTTTACCTTCGCCCGATGCAAATCTCGGAGTAGCGTGATCTATGAGATACGAATCTCTGAGATACGCAGGGAAATGAAGCGGAACATTTCCGTTTTCAACATTGTGGCGACGCTGCTGAACAAGGTTAGCATCAACCAGGTTTCCGAGTTCGCGGCTACTTTCAAGAGAAATAATACCTATCGGAGCATAAGGAATCTTATCTTCCGGTGCTGCTCTGAATGTGCTCGACATATACTTTAACCCCTTTACTTTATATATTTAAAAAAGAACATGCGTTCACACATATATAATACCATATAATTTTTTGTTGTGCAACAATGAAACGAAACAAATTCTCGCTCTTTCCCTATTTTTTATAAAAATTAAAATTCCCGTTGACGGAATTTCATTTTTATATTATAATATAGTGTGTTCGCGATGCTGGTGTAGCTCAGACGGTAGAGCAACGCATTCGTAATGCGTAGGTCGCGGGTTCGAGTCCCATTACCAGCTCCAAAAAAGGAACTAAGCCTTTAGGTTTGGTTCCTTTTTCTTTTGGTATGGTTAGGGACTCGAACCCTGAGAGGGTTTTTGCGGTAAAGAAAACAGTCCGGTGGACTGTTTTTCAGCAAAAAGGTGCGCTGACGGGTACCGCGAGCATACGCGGAGCGGTCGTTAAGCAGTAAAGACGCCGCAGGCGGCTTTGTCCCATTACCAGCTACAAAAAAGGAAAAGTCAGGTCTAAAAAGACCTGACTTTCTTTTATTGTTTCAAATAATCTTCTTTTACAATGTAATACGGTATTGCTACAAAGAGCAGCGCTCCAAGCCAGGCAGACGGTTCTATGTAGTAGAGGATTTCCGTACTGAGCCCTGCTGCAACAAGCCAGCCCATACCAACTCGGATTACACACTCTATCATACCCGAAATCATCGACCATACGGCATTACCCATGCCCTGCAGAACTTTTCTGTAAACATATATGAGATAAAGTATGTTCATGCAAATTGCCATGAATCTCAAATAGTTCCAAGCGACCTCTATCGCTTCCGCAGCGCCTTCCATTGAGCCGTCAAGGAAGATTCCGGCAAGCTGTTTTCCGAAGATGAAAACAATACTTCCGACAATGCTCGCAGCAACAATGCACATCAGAAACGCACTTCTTACTCCACAGCGAACACGGTCATACTTCTCCGCTCCGTAGTTCTGTGCAAAGAAAGTAAGGAATGTAACGCCTAGCGAGATTGCGGTGCATTCAAGAAGTCCGTAAAGCTTATTTACTGCCGTATATCCTGCTACGAACACACTTCCCTGCGCATTTATCGTTGCCTGCAGTATAATTCCGCCAAGCGAAATAACGATAGTCTCAATCGAAATGGGTATCGCAAACACCGTAAGCTCACGAATCATTTTCCAATCAGGCTTCCACATTGCTTTTTCTACATTTACATATTCTATCTTCTTTATGCAGAAGTAGCAATAAACAAACGACACAAGCTGTGAAAGAATTGATGCAAACGCGGCGCCGAATATTCCCCAATGAAAAACGAGAACAAACAAAAGGTCAAGCCCCACATTGAGAATCGCCGAAATAACCATCGCTATCATCGGAGATTTAGCATCTCCAAACGCGCGGAGAATCGATGCTGCAAGGTTATATGCAACGACTATCATCGTTCCAGAAATCATCGTTATGAGATAAACCTCTGCACCGTCAATTATATCAGCCGGGGTTTTTAAAATCTCTAGAACCGGTCTTGATGCCAGAAGCCCTGCCACCGTCAGAATTATACCGAGAACCGCCGAGAGAACAATCGACATCGCAAGCGTTTTATTAAGCTTCCGAAAATCTTTCTCGCCGAAGCTTCTTGCAACAAATGTTGAAAAGGCATTTGTAAAAGCGCAAACCGTCCACAAAACGAGCCAGTATATCCAGTCAGCCGAGCCGACCGATGCAAGGGCCTTGACGCCGACACCGCGACCTACTATCGCCGCATCGACAATCATATATAGCTGCTGACCGATATTCGTAAGTATAATGGGGAAAGCAAACATAAGCATCTGCTTTGTTATGTTCCCCGATGTCATATCACGGGTTCTGCTCATTTACTTTTCTCAGTGCTTATCAAGCATTTCCTTTTTAACTGACCAGAGCTTTTCAGAAAGGTCTACATAGTACTTATGCGGATTCTCAAATCGGCATACCTCGCTCCAAAGCTCGTCCACCGACTTTGCACAGAAATCGCGGATTTCCGAAACCTCGCGGTCACGGTAAACACACTTGCCATTCTTAAAGAGCTGCTCATGAAGCGGACGGGCAGTAAAGTTTTCTATCGTCTTTCTCTTCCATGTATGGTTCGGGTCGAAAAGCTCATACGTTCTGCCGCTTTCGATAACTTCGTCGGCAAGAGTTATGACGTCTGCCATAGCCTTTCCGCTTTCGTTATCAATAAGTCTCCAGAGCTTTTTAAAGCCCGGGGTTGTAATCTTTTCAACATTTTCAGAGAGCTTTATCTTCGGAATTACCTCTCCGTCAACCTCAACAGCCGCAAGCTTATAAACGCCGCCGAAAACAGGCTCACTTCGCGAGGTGATAAGTCTCTCACCTACGCCGAAAATATCAATCTGTGCTCCCTGCATGATGATATCACGGATGATATACTCATCAAGCGCATTTGAAGCGATAATCTTACAGTCAGGGAAACCTGCCTCGTCAAGCATCTTTCGTGCTTTCTGGGAAAGGTATGTTATGTCGCCGCTGTCGATTCGGGTGCTCTTCGGTCTGTAGCCGTTGGGAACGAGTTCCTCGTTAAAGACCTTTATCGCATTCGGAACGCCTGATTTGAGAACATTATAAGTATCGACAAGAAGCGAGCAAGCATCAGGATAAGTTCTTGCATACGCTCTGAAAGCATCAAGCTCCGTCGGGAACATCTGAACCCAACTGTGCGCCATTGTACCCGTAGCAGGGATGCCGTAATCACGCTCAGAGATGGTGCAGGCAGTTCCGACACATCCGCCGATATATGCAGCGCGTGCTCCGTAAATCGCACCGTCATAACCCTGCGCGCGACGGGAGCCGAACTCCATAACGGGTCTTCCCTGCGCTGCGCGGCAGATACGGTTAGCCTTTGTCGCAATAAGGCTCTGGTGATTTATAGTAAGAAGCACCATAGTTTCGATAAGCTGAGCTTCAATCGCAGGAGCGCGAACGGTAACAATCGGCTCACCCGGGAAAATCGGAGTTCCCTCCGCAACTGCCCAGACATCACCCGAGAACTTGAAGTTGCGGAGATAATCTAAGAATTCTTCTCCGAACATTCCCTTTCCGCGAAGGAATTCGATGTCTTCGTCGTCAAACGAAAGCTCTCTCAAATATTCGACAAGCTGCTCGACTCCTGCCATAATGGCATAGCCACCACCGTCGGGAATATTGCGGAAGAACATATCAAAATATGTAATCGTATCCTTCATTCCGTTCTGGAAATATCCTTTTGCCATGGTAAGCTCATAAAAGTCCATGAGCATTGTGAGATTCATATTTCGCTTCATTTGCATTACCCCTAAAATTTTATTGTAAATATTTTACCACCAAAGAAGTTTTTTCGCAATAATATAATAAAAATTTTCCTTAAAACAGCTTTAGATAAACAAAATATCCCCCCTATGGGCTTGCGCGGAGATACAATAGCAGGTAAAATATATTTATCAAAAAGTAAAAAGGACAGATATTTTATGAATTCCACGAAAAAGCTTTGCCTTGCTGCAATATGCACCGTTCTCTGCTATGTTCTCCCGGTTGCCTTTCATTCATTCGGAATCGGAACAATGTTTTCTCCGATGCATATCCCCGTACTTCTCGCAGGCATTTTATGCGGTCCCGTCTATGGAGCACTCTCCGGACTTTGCGGTCCGATTATATCAAGTCTCCTTTCCGGTATGCCGGGTCCTGCAATGCTTGTCTCCATGATTCCCGAGCTGATGGTCTATGGACTGCTCTCAGGCGCTTTGTCCAAGGTTTTCCGTACACAGAACATTCTTTTAAGGACTTATGTATCGCTTATCCTTGCGATGCTTGCAGGTCGTATAGTCGGCGGCGTTGTCAACGCGTGCGTATATATTACAAATGCCGAAAGCTATTCTTTGGCAATCTGGGCTGCATCCTATATAACAGGAACTCTGCCTGGCATAATTGCACAGCTTGTAGTTTTGCCTTCAGTTGTTGTCATTCTCAAGAAAACAGGTGTGTTCAATGAATAAGCAGGATATAATAAACTTTTTCGATATGTGCGCTCCCACCTGGGATGACGAAATGATTAAAAGCGACGAGATTATAGAAGATATTTTAAACCGTGCCAAAATCGGTTTCTCTACGCGCGTTCTTGATGTCGCCTGCGGCACAGGGGTTATGTTTCCGTATTATGCTGCACGCGGAGCCGATGTGACCGGAATTGATATTTCACCCGAAATGGTGAAAATTGCGCAGAGCAACTTCCCCGACATCGAAACTCTCTGTGCCGATGCGCTGGAGATTTCTTTTGAGGAAGGCTTTGATGCAGTTATGGTGTATAATGCATTTCCGCATTTTCCCGACCCGACTGATGCTGTCCGCGCTTTGTCCAGACACCTTAAGCCCGGCGGAGTTCTTACCGTTGCACACGGAATGGGGCGTGATATGATAAACCGTCACCACGAGGGAGCAGCGAGCAAGGTATCAATCGGACTTCTGAAGGCATCAGAGCTCGCGGAAATCTTCAATGAATTTCTGGATGTGAGCGTTATCGTTGATGAGGCTGACAGATATATCGTGTGCGGTATTTGCAAAAATCGCGATAATGATGTATAATAAATGAGTCAATTTCTCAAACAGGAGGTGCACTATGGAGCACCATCATCACCACCATTCGCCCGAAGAAAAAAAGCGCAGGCTCAACCGCATTTCACGCGCAATCGGGCATCTGAACCATATCAAGAAAATGATAGAATCTGATGAAGACTGCGCAGATGTGCTCAACCAGCTCTCTGCAGTGCGCAGTGCGATTTCAGGCCTTGGCAAAGAAATTATTAACGAGCATATCACACATTGCATCGCCCACGCGATGGAGGACGGCGACGAAAGCGCCGTCGATGAATTTAAGAAGTCAATTGAAAAGTTTATGTAAAATACAAAAAAGCCTGCGAGGAAATCTCGCAGGCTTTTGATTTTGTTTTTAAGTTTACGGCTGTTTGCCGATGTAAGCAAGGATACCGCCGTCAACATAGAGGACATGACCGTTAACGAAGTTTGAAGCTTCAGATGCAAGGAATACTGCAGGTCCGACAAGGTCCTCAGGATCGCCCCAGCGAGCTGCCGGAGTCTTTGCAATGATGAACTGGTCAAACGGATGACGGCTGCCGTCCGGCTGCTTCTCACGAAGCGGAGCTGTCTGCGGAGTAGCGATGTAACCCGGGCCGATACCGTTACACTGAATGTTGAATTCACCGTACTCAGAGCAGATGTTGCGTGTAAGCATCTTGGGACCGCCCTTTGCAGCAGCATAAGCAGAAACTGTCTCACGGCCGAGCTCACTCATCATTGAGCAGATGTTGATAATCTTACCGTGACCCTTCTTCATCATAGACGGGATAACTGCCTTTGAAACGATGAACGGAGCGTTGAGGTCAACATCGATAACCTTGCGGAAATCTTCTGCGCTCATCTCGTGCATCGGGATACGCTTGATGATACCTGCGTTGTTAACGAGGATGTCGATGATGCCGACTTCCTTCTCGATTTTTGCAACGAGCTCAACTACTGCTGCTTCGTTTGTAACGTCGCAGACATAGCCGTTTGCTTCAATACCGTCAGCCTTGTAAGCTGCGATACCCTTATCTACGAGTTCCTGGTTGATGTCGTTGAAAACGATCTTTGCGCCTGCTTCTGCAAAACCCTTTGCAATAGCATAACCGATACCGTAGGAAGCTCCTGTTACGAGAGCAACCTTACCTGTGAGGTCAAAACTTACTTTACTCATTTTAGAACAACTCCTTCATTCCGACATGATCCATGTCTGTAAATTCCTGATTTTCTCCGCACATTGCCCAGATAAAGGAATATGCGCGAGTACCAACACCTGAGTGGATAGACCAGCTCGGGCTGATAACAGCTTCTTCATTTCTCATAACGATGTGGCGTGTCTCGTTCGGCTCGCCCATCATGTGGAATACAACATCATCTTCCTGCATATCGAGGTAGAGATAAACTTCCATACGGCGGTCGTGAGTATGGCACGGCATTGTGTTCCAGCTTGAACCGGGCTCGAGGTTTGTGAGACCCATTGAGAGCTGGCAGCTCTGCATAACTTCCGGATGGATGTACTGGTTGATAACGCGCTTGTTGCACTCTTCAACTGATCCGCACGGAACCTTCTTTGCCTTTGTGATATCAATCTTAACTGTCGGATACTCCTTATGAGCCGGGCAGGAAGAGATATAGAACTTCGGCGGATTCTCTGAATCTACGCACTTGAATTCAATATCCTTGTTACCGCGACCGAT
>JAZTWZ010000019.1:0-3276 GCA_045636165.1 Eubacteriales bacterium | reverse complement strand
ACGGGCATTTGCAGGGTCGGTCATCATTGTCTCAACATCCTCGTCCATCGGAGCGGTGAACGGGTGATGCTTTGCTACATATCTGTCCTCTTCCTCATCGTACTCAAACAGCGGGAACTCAACGACCCAGAAGATATCGTAACGGTCGGGATCGATTGAGCCCAGTCTGCGAGCGCACTCGCAACGGAGCGCACCGAGAGAAGCAAATACAACCTCGTTTGAAGCATCAGCTACAACGAAGATAACATCGCCGTTCTTTGCGCCTGCGCGCTCAGTGATTGCCTTTACCTCGTCCTCTGTGAGGAACTTTGCAAAGCTTGAGGAAACTGTTCCGTCCTCTGCAATCTTGTACCATGCAAGACCCTTTGCGCGGTATGTCTTTACCCACTCAGCAAGACCGTCGATTTCTTTTCTTGCAAACTTTGCGCCGCCATCAACCTTGATCATGCGGACGCTTCCGCCGGCTTCAACTGCACCGTTAAATACCTTGAACTCGCAGGTCTTCGCAATGTCGGAAATATCACAAAGCTCATAGCCGAAACGTGTGTCAGGCTTGTCCGAGCCGAAACGCTCCATAGCTTCCTTGTACGGCATGCGCTTGAGCGGAAGAGAAATCTTCTTGCCGAGAACTTTCTCGAAGAGGTATGCGATAAAGCCTTCGTTGACTCCGATTACATCGTCAACATCGGCAAATGACATCTCAAGGTCAATCTGAGTAAACTCAGGCTGGCGGTCTGCGCGGAGGTCTTCGTCACGGAAGCAGCGCGCAATCTGCATATATCTGTCAAAGCCTGCAAGCATAAGGAGCTGCTTGTACTGCTGGGGCGACTGGGGAAGCGCATAGAACTTTCCCGGGTGAACACGGCTCGGCACGAGGTAGTCACGAGCGCCCTCAGGAGTTGACTTTGTGAGAATCGGGGTTTCAATCTCGAAGAAGCCGTTTTCGTCGTAGTAGTCACGCGCAAGCTTTGTGATGCGGTGACGGAGAGCGATAAATCTCTGCATATCGGGACGGCGAAGGTCGAGATATCTGTACTTGAGGCGGAGAACATCGTTTACATCGCTGTCCTCAACAATTTCAAACGGAGGAGTCTGAGCCTTTGAGAGAATTCTCATATCCTCAGCAAGAATTTCAACAGCACCTGTCGGAATTCTGTCGGTAATCGCTCCCTCACCACGGCTTCTTACCTTACCCTTGATGGAAAGGACATACTCACCGCGGACTGTAAACGCTTTCTTGAAAAGCTCAGCATTGATAGCTTCGTCAAATGTGCACTGAACGATACCTGAGCGGTCGCGAAGGTCGATAAAGATAAGACCGCCGAGGTTTCTTACTCTCTGAACCCATCCGCAGACGGTAGCATCATTTCCGATATGCTCAGCTCTGAAGGTGCCGCAGTATGCGGTTCTTTTCATTCCCGTTATATTTTCCATAAATCTATCTCTCCTAACTTAAGCCTTGAAAATCTGCGAAATTGCTTCTGCCGAAAGCTCAGATTCGCAAGTTTCTCCGCTTTCCATATTTTTAACAGTAATTTTTCCTGACTGAAGCTCGCTTCCGCCGATAACGGCTGAGAATTTTGCGCCGCTCTTGCCTGCGTATTTCATCTGGGCTTTGAGCGAGCGACCTGTTGTGTCGCGCTCTGCCGAAACTCCGAGCGCGCGAAGCTCATAGACAAGCTTCTGAGCTACCATCTCCGCATCAGCATCGGCATGAGCGATAAAGATGTCGGGAACGAGTCTTTCGTTTATGAGCTTACCCTCAGCCTCGAGCGTAAGCATAAGTCTTTCAATTCCGCAACCAAAACCAAGACCCGGGGTTGAAACGCCGCCGAGCGACTCAACGAGACCGTTGTATCTTCCGCCGCCGCAGACAGTACCCTGTGCGCCGATACCGTTTGATACGAACTCGAAAACGGTGTTTGTGTAATAGTCAAGTCCGCGGACGAGCATCGGGTCAAGAGTAAACGCGATTCCCATATCGTTTAAGCACTTCTGAAGCTTTTCAAAATGTGCTCGGCAATCGTCGCAAAGATAATCTGAAATCTTCGGCGCACCCTTTGCAATCTCCTTGCAGATTTCGCTCTTGCAGTCGAGAATTCGCATCGGGTTGCGCTCAAGGCGGTCGTTGCAGGTTTCGCAAAGCTCTGCCTTTCTTGTTTCGAAGTATGCCTTAAGCTCCTTGTGGTAATCTTTTCTGCACTCGCGGCAGCCGCAGGAGTTAAGGTGAAGCTCTACTCCCGAAATACCAAGCTCACGGAGCATCGTCGCCGCAAGCGATATAACCTCGGCGTCCGCAGTTGCATCATTTGCACCGAAGCACTCAATGCCGAACTGGTGATGCTCACGGAGTCTTCCTGCCTGGGGTTTCTCATAGCGGAAGTTCGGAGCGATATAATAAACCTTTAGGGGGAGAGTTCCCGTATGGAGAGAATGCTCGATAAAGCTTCTTACAACACTCGCCGTTCCCTCGGGACGGAGAGCAATGTGACGGTCGCCCTTATCGTAGAAATCGTACATCTCTTTCTGTACGACATCGGTGGTCTCACCTACGCCGCGGTCAAAGAGAGCGACATCCTCAAAAGTCGGGAATCTTATCTCGCGGAAACCGAAACGGTGAGCGAGATCCCTGAGCTTTCCTTCAAGTATCTGCCAAGCGCGGGACTCTTCAGGAAGTACATCCTTCGTACCGCGCGGAGCTGTAATTTTTTCCATAATTCACACGCCTTTATACCTTATTAAATAAACACAATATGTCAACTAAAAATTTTATCGTATTTATGTCAAATTGTCAAGGCTTTGCGACATTTGGAAAAAGTTTTGCATTTAAATCTTTTTCCTGCGGATATATAATTAAAATACTAACAGAAAGGGTGTGTGTTATGGAGATTATAGAAATTTCTCCCTCCTGCATCTGCGCAAGGGTCACGGGAGATGTTCCGAAAGGGAAATGCGAGCTTTTCTCCGTCGCGGAGGAAATTTTTCAAAAATGCGGCAGACGGCTTTGGGGTAATGCCGAAATAGAGGCGTTTTCAAACGGGATATATTCTCTCATTTTTGTTTCCGAAAAGATGAAAAGAAATACTTTTGTCTCTTGATTTACATATTTTCTCCTTTTGCTTTATAAAATATTTGTATTATTGCTTTAAATGTGATATACTACAAAAAAGACTATGTATTGCAAAGGAGAAGTTATTATGTCTAATGCTTTATCTCTTACTGCCGCTTCGTTTTCCGAGAAAATCGAGAACGGGGAAGGCGTTGCTCTTATTGACT
>JAZTWZ010000018.1:0-4231 GCA_045636165.1 Eubacteriales bacterium | reverse complement strand
TCTCGGGTCAATCATAAGAACAGCTTCCTGTTCTGTCTTCATGCCTTCGTCAACGAGGTCGCAAGCAATCTTAAGAGCAGCCTGAGCAGTTCTCTTACCGTTACGAGTCTGGAGCATGTAGAGCTTTTCGTTTTCAACGGTAAACTCCATGTCCTGCATATCGTGGTAGTGTTTTTCAAGCTTCTCGCAAACAGCCTTAAATTCAGCGAATGCAGCAGGGAACTTCTGCTCCATTTCGTCAATCTTCATCGGGGTACGAACGCCGGCAACAACGTCTTCGCCCTGAGCGTTGATAAGGAACTCACCCATGAGCTTCTTTTCGCCTGTAGCCGGGTCACGAGTAAACGCAACACCTGTACCGCACTTGTCACCCATGTTACCGAATGCCATCATCTGGACATTAACTGCAGTACCCCATGAATACGGGATGTCGTTATCACGGCGGTAAACGTTAGCACGGGGGTTGTCCCATGAACGGAAAACAGCCTTAACAGCACCGAGGAGCTGTTCTGTCGGGTCAGACGGGAAGTCCTTACCGATCTTTGACTTATATTCAGCTCTGAACTGAATTGAGAGTTCCTTGAGGTCATCAGCAGTGAGGTCGAGGTCGGATGTAACACCCTTTTCTTCCTTCATCTTGTCGATGAGCTGCTCGAAGTACTTCTTACCGACTTCCATAACAACGTCGGAGTACATCTGGATAAATCTTCTGTAGCAGTCCCAAGCCCATCTCGGATTGCCTGACTTTGCAGCCATAACATTAACAACATCTTCGTTGAGACCGAGGTTGAGGATAGTATCCATCATACCGGGCATGGAAGCGCGAGCACCGGAACGAACAGAAACGAGGAGCGGATTTTCGGTATCACCGAACTTCTTTCCGCAGATTGTTTCGAGCTTCTTCATGTGCTCAAGAATTTCAGCTTCGATTTCGGGAGCGATAACCTTTCCATCGTCATAGTAGCGTGTGCAAGCCTCTGTAGTAACAGTGAATCCCTGCGGAACAGGCATTCCAAGGCTGGTCATTTCTGCGAGGTTAGCGCCTTTGCCTCCGAGGAGGTTTCTCATTGAACCGTTACCTTCGGAGAACAGGTAAACATACTTTGTACCCAAAAATATCATTCCTTTCTATTAATTACCATAATAGTATAACATATAATAAAAGAAATTTCCACAAAAAAAATTAATTACTCGCAAAAAATGAGTAATTAATTTTTATGTCAAAAAAAACGATATGAGATTTTGTCTATTTCATAAAGATAACACGGCAAAAATCTTTAAAAACATCAGGAAATTCAACTTTTTCGACGGAATCGTTCGAGGTGAGCGGAATGGTGCGGATAACCTCGCCGTCTGATAAAATTTCGATTTCGCCGAGTTTTTGCCCGATTTCGACGGGAGCCTTGACGCTGTCAGAGAGTTTTATGTTGGTCGAGAGAGATGAAATCTTACCCTTTTCAGTAAGAATGAAAGAGCTTTCTGAGAATTCGGGAGTTATGGAATCGCTCTTTCCGAGAATTACGGTAACATCATTCAAGGTAACATTTTCTCCGATGTTATAAAGTGAATAGTTTGCAAAACCGTAGTTCAGTAGAGCTGAAGCGTCAGCAAACCGTTCTTTGCTTGAGGGGGCAGCCATAATGGTTGCGATAAGCTCCATGCCATCTCGCTCAGCAGTCGCGGAGAGACAGAATTTCGCAGCCCCGGTTGAGCCTGTTTTGAGTCCTGTTATGCCGGAGTATGAGCGGATGAGCTTATTGGTATTTGCGAGAGTGAAAGCACCGTTTCTGAGTGAGTCCATCCAGGTTGTCGAGTATTCTTTAATTTTATCGTGTTTTATAAGCTCTTTTGACATAAGCGCAATATCGTGTGCACTTGTAAGATGTCCCTCTGCATCAAGACCTGTGCAGTTTACGAAGGTTGTGTCTGCCATGCCGAGCTCTTTTGCGCGCGAGTTCATAAGCTCAACAAAACCGGCTTCGCTGCCTGCAATCAATTCAGCAAGAGCTACCGCGCTGTCGTTTCCTGACGCGATTACCGTTGCTTTCAAAAGATCGTTCACGCTCATTTGTTCTCCCGGGGAGAGGAAAACCTGAGAGCCGCCCATGCTTGAGGCGTGCTCGCTTACGGAAACCATATCGTCATAATTGATTTTACCGCTCTCAAGCGCTTCCATAACGAGAAGAAGCGTCATAACTTTTGTTACGCTTGCAGGTGGAAGGCGCGTGTGAGAATCTTTTTCAAAGAGAATTTCTCCTGTGCTCTTTTCCATAAGAACAGCAGACGGAGAGATAATTTGCGGCGCCGCCGGAGCCGCAAGACAGGAAACGGATAAGACAGAAATAATCAGTAAAAATGAAACAACTTTTTTCAAGGCTGCACCTCCGAATATAAGTATATAAAAGCATACTGCCTGATTTGTCTGAAGATTCGTTAAGGCGTGTACAAATTTTTATCCGGAGCATAGGATGATATGAAAGGGGGAGATTTTTTTGAATTCTGTTTTTTTGACAAGCAGGTCAGTAACTTATGCTCAGCGTATGGAAAGAGCATTGAGAAGAAACGGTATTTCTGCTCACATTGAGCGACCTGAACGGGAGATAACCGAAAGAGGATGTGCGTATGCGGTTGTTGTTTCGGAAAGCTTTCTTCCTGAGGCGATGGAAGTTCTAAGATATAACGGAATTTTTCCGGTCAAAGTAGTTGCAAGGGATGAATATGAAGGATACAGGGAGATTCGGATATGATTTATCTTGACAATGCGGCAACAACACTGAAGAAACCCGATACTGTTCTTGAAGCTATGACGGATGCGTTTAAAAACTGCGCGAGTGTCGGTCGCGGAGGGTACGAGGGCGCAATGAACGCGGCTGAGACTGTTTTCACGGCGCGCGAAGTGGCGTGTGAGATGTTTGGTGCAAGCGGACCTGAGCAAGTTGTTTTTACTTCCAATGCGACACACGCGCTGAATCTTGCGATAAAAGGACTGGCAAAAGGAGGAAATTGCGTAATCTCGGGATATGAGCACAATTCCGTTGTGCGACCAATTATGACGATTCCTGACCTTGAGTGCAGAATTGCACGGGGAAGACTGTTCCATCCTGAAAGCATTGTAAAAAGCTTTGAAAGGCTGATTGACAAAAACACTTCGTTTGTAGTCTGTACTCACATATCGAATGTGTTCGGGTATATCCTGCCGATTAAAAGAATAGATGAAATCTGTTACAGAAAAGGCGTTCCGCTTATAATAGATGCCTCGCAGTCTGCAGGCAGTATCAGAATAAAGCTCGGAGAACTTAAAGCCTGCCAGTGTATATGTATGCCGGGGCATAAGGGGCTTTACGGGCCACAGGGAACGGGACTCCTTATCTGCAGAAACGGAGAGAATTTGAAAACGGTAATTGAGGGCGGAACGGGAAGTGTGTCAAAAGAGCTTACCCAGCCGGACTTTATGCCGGACCGTCTTGAATGCGGAACTCACAATGTCCCCGGAATAGCAGGGCTTGCTGCAGGAATTTCTTATATCAAAGAGCGAGGTGAAGGTAAAATCTTAAGGCGCGAGAGGTATCTTATTTCCGAAGCTGTGCGTGAAATGAGAAAAATTGACGGTGTTTTTGTTTTTGCTTCTTACGACGGCATGATGCAGGGAGGGGTTCTTTCTTTTGTATCAGACAAGGTGAGCCCTGAGAAAATTGCGAACGAGTTAAGCGTAGCAAAAATCGCAGTACGAAGCGGCTTTCACTGTTCTCCGCTTGCTCATGAAACTGTTGGGACAGAGGGTGGAACGGTGCGTGTAAGTGTAAGTGACTTTACAGCAGAAAATGACATGTATGAGTTCATAAAACAGCTCAAAAAAATTGTCTGAAAAGCTTAAGTGAAAATTTTCTGTAAATTATAGAAAAAAGGTTTCCCAAAAACGGTGTTTTATGTTACAATATATATTGTAAATTACTACCGTTGCAGAGGGGTGCTTTTTATGGAATTTTTCAGCCAGGTAATCAAATATCTTACAACCTTCGGAATATGGGATATGGTCGATATTCTGATAGTTGCATATATTGTCTATAAGCTTATCAATTTCACTCGTCGTACGAACGCGGCTCAGGTTTTTAAGGGAATAATTTTCCTTCTGCTTGTCGCGCAGGTTTCAGGACTTCTTGGTCTTAACCTTCTTAACTTCCTGCTTGTTAATACTCTCCAGCTCCGCCTTCTTGCGCTTGTTGTACTTTTC
>JAZTWZ010000017.1:0-3085 GCA_045636165.1 Eubacteriales bacterium | reverse complement strand
AAAAATGAGAATCGCGCCGCCTAAAAAGCCTGCTTTTCCTGCAAGGCGGTCTCCTGCCTTTTTGCCGATAAAAACGCCTGCAAAGCAAATAACAAAGGTAAGAGCTGCGATGATAAACGTTGAAAGAAGAGCCTGCGGAAGGCTGTATTCCGAGGTAGTAAAACCGACGGTGAGAGCGTCAATGGGGGTCGCAACACCCTGTACGACAAGCCCGACAAAACCGACCTTTGCAGGAGAAGATTCTTCATCCCTGTTTCCGCGTATTTCTTCGACTATCATACTTCCGCCTATGTAGAGAAGAAGGATAAAGGCTATCCACGGAATGAATTTTTTAAGAGTACAGAAGATTGAAACGATAGTATGAACGCAGGTCCAGCCGAGCATCGGCATAAGCGCCTGCAAAAAGGCGAAGACGAGAGAAATGAGGAGAATTTTTCTCATTTTCATACGCGGTTCGTTAAGACCGTTTGCGACGGATACGGAAAAGGCATCCATAGCAAGCCCGATACCGAAAAGAATGCTGTCTATAAAAAAGCTTGCAATAAAACTCATAAGGTCCTCCGAAAAGTTTAGTTTTCATACCGAATAAGTATAACATTGCAAAAAAGCTTTGTCAAATAAGAATTTTGTCGAAAAAAGAAAAAACCTCTTTACAAATGGTAAAGGTTGAGCTATAATCTATAAGGTTTGACGATTTTATAAAAGGAGCGAAAATAATGAACATTTTATTATCAGTTTCAGTAGCTTTGCTTGCAGGGCTTTTGATGACGAGAGCATTTAAGAAATTAAAGCTTCCGTCGGTTACGGCGTACCTCATCGCAGGTGTTCTTGTTGGTCCGTACTGTATCGGTCGCCTGGGAATTCCGAACCTCGGATTTTTGTCATTGGAATCAGTAGGAACTCTTGCTTTGATTTCTGAGGTTGCGCTCGGTTTCATTGCTTTCTCAATAGGAAACGAATTTCGCTTGGATGAGCTTAAGAAAACAGGAAAGCAGGCTCTTGTTATAGGTATTGTTCAGGCGTTTATCGCAACTCTTTTTGTTGACCTCGCGCTCTGGGGTATTCATACTCTTATGCCTGATAAGCTTTCTATGGCTCAGGCAATCACCCTTGGTGCAATTGCAACGGCTACCGCTCCTGCGGCTACCCTTATGGTTGTTCGTCAGTACAAGGCGAAGGGTGCGCTTACAAGCCTTCTTCTCCCGATAGTTGCTCTTGACGATGCTGTAGGTCTCGTGGTTTTTGCTGTATCATTCGGTATCGCAAAAACTCTTGCTACCGGAACCCTTGATATGGTTTCAATCATCGTCACTCCGCTTGTAGAAATTGTTGCATCTCTTGGTCTCGGTGCGATTATGGGCTGGCTTCTCACTCAGCTTGAAAAGATGTTCAACTCAAACACAAACCGTCTCAATATGACGATTGCATTCGTATTCCTTACAGCAGCTCTTTCAACTCTCAAGTTTGAAGTTTTTGGTATCCATGTCGGCTTCTCATCTCTCCTCGTTTGCATGATGCTCGGAACTGTGTTCTGCAACATCTGTCCGCTTTCAGAGGACCTTATGAAGGCTACGGACAAGTGGACCTCTCCGCTTTTTGCACTCTTCTTCGTAATAAGCGGTGCAGAGCTTGAACTTGGAGTATTTGCAGATATTGCGATTGTCGGAATAGGTATCATCTATATCCTCTTCCGTTCTCTCGGAAAGTATTTCGGTACATATGCAAGCGCTAAGGTAACCAAGTGCGAGCCTAACACCTGCAAGTATCTCGGAATTACGCTTCTTCCGCAGGCGGGCGTTGCGCTCGGTATGTGCTCAATCGCTGCAGCTGATCTTCCGGGACAGGGCGCGCTTATCAGAAATATAACTCTCTTCGCAGTTTTGATTTACGAGCTCTTCGGACCGGTATTTACCCGTTGGGCACTCACAAAAGCAGGAGATATTCAGCCGATGTCGGATGAGGTTAAAAATCGCCGCGCAACGAAGCTTGCTCTTGCAAAGGAAAACAAAGAGAAATAATTATGTGAAACCGGATGCGCTGCATCCGGTTTCTAATTGGAGATAAAGAGTATGAAAAATCTTAAAAGAATATGTGCACATGCATGGGTGTTTTTAAAGTGGGTGCTTATTGCTGTTCTTGTTGGAGCGATATGCGGCGTGGTAGGTTCGGTTTTTCATATATTGATTGACCTGGTAACCGAGATTCGCATGGAGCATAAGTGGGTATTGTTTCTTCTTCCGGTTGGCGGTCTAGCAATCTTTGCGCTGTATAAGCTTTCAAAGACAAAGCTTGATACAAACCGTGTAATTGAGTCTATAAGAAGCGATAGCGATATTCCATTTATGATGGCTCCGCTTATATTTATAAGCACGATAATAACTCACTTTCTCGGAGGCTCTGCAGGAAGGGAAGGCGCAGCACTCCAGCTTGGGGGAAGTATCGGATACAACCTCGGTCGCCTTTTTAAGTTTGGAAAAGAAGAGCTTCATATAATAGTTATGACGGGTATGAGCGCGTTTTTCTCGGCTCTTTTCGGAACCCCTCTTACGGCGGCATTCTTTGCGCTTGAGGTTACGAGCGTTGGAATTATGCATTATTCGGGTCTTGTTCCGTGCCTTGTCTCTGCGTATTCCGCAGCGGCGATTGCAAAGCTGTTTAAGCTCTCGCCGGTTGCTTTCGCGCTTCCTGTAACAGTTGATTTTACCGCGATAAGCGCGCTTCAGACGGTGGGCATTGCAATTCTCTGCGCTCTCGTCAGTATCGTGTTCTGCGTTTCGCTTGAAAAGAGCGAGCATTATATGAAGAGCCTTATAAAGAAAGATTACCTGCGCCCGATTATCGGCGGTGCTGCGGTAGTTATTCTGTCGGTTCTTATCGGTAATCAGGATTACAACGGTGCAGGAATGCATATTATAGAGGCTGCGATGCAGGGAAAAACAGAAATCTTTGCATTTGTCTTAAAGATTGTATTTACTGCAATCACAATAGCTGCAGGCTTTAAGGGAGGAGAAATTGTCCCTACCTTCTTCGTCGGTTCAACCTTCGGATGTCTGGTTGCTCCGCTTTTCGGTATGGAGCCGTCTTT
>JAZTWZ010000016.1:0-2901 GCA_045636165.1 Eubacteriales bacterium | reverse complement strand
GGTTGAGAGCATAAAGAAGCTTGCGGCTTCGGTTGAGAAGCTTGTCGTAGTAGAAGAGCTTGACGGCTTTATCGAAGAGCATTGTAGAAATCTCGGTATTGCAGTTTCGGGAAAAGATATTTTCTCCTGCATCGCTGAACTCAGCCAGAATATCGTAGCAGAAAAGTTCGGTAAAGAAACTGCTTGCGGAGTAAAGATTGATGATGAAATTCCTGCCCGTCCGCCGGTAATGTGTGCAGGATGTCCTCACAGAGGCGTTTTCTATACTCTTGCAAAGAACAAAATAACGGTTATAGGAGATATAGGGTGTTACACTCTCGGTGCTGTTCCGCCGCTTTCTGCGCTTGATGCAACAATTTGTATGGGTGCGTCAATTTCAGGTCTCCACGGCTTTAATAAGGCAAATGACGGCGCAAGCGACGGTAAGAGTGTTGCTGTAATCGGTGACTCGACATTTATGCATTCGGGAATGACCGGTCTTGTAAATATCGCATACAACGGTTCAAATTCGACTGTTATCATTCTCGATAACTCAATTACGGGTATGACAGGTCATCAGCAGAACCCGACAACAGGATATAACTTAAAGGGTGACCCTGCATCAAAGATTGACCTCGAAGCTCTTTGTCGTGCAGTTGGAATCAACCGCGTAAAGGTTGTTGACCCGTATAACCTTTCAGAGTGCGAAACTGTAATAAAAGAAGAGCTTGCAGCAAACGAGCCTTCAGTTATCATTTCGCGCCGTCCGTGTGCACTTCTCAAATATGTAAAGCACAATAAGCCGCTTGTTGTAAAGAGCGATAAGTGCAAGAGCTGTAAGATGTGTATGAAGATAGGATGCCCTGCTATCAGCATGGAAAACGGCAAGGCAAAGATTGATAACACTCTCTGCACAGGTTGCGGAGTATGTGAGCAGCTTTGTAAGTTTGATGCGCTGTCATCACCTGAGGAGGTATAAGTATGAAAACGAAAAATGTTATGATTGTCGGCGTAGGAGGACAGGGAAGCCTTCTCGCATCAAAACTCCTCGGTCGTCTTCTTCTTACCAAAGGCTACGATATAAAGGTTTCGGAGGTTCACGGAATGAGCCAGCGCGGCGGCAGTGTTGTTACTTATGTCCGTTACGGCGACAAGGTTTATTCACCGATAATTGATAAGGGTGAGGCAGATTTTATAGTTTCATTTGAGCTTTTGGAGGCTGCCCGTTGGACTGAGTACCTCAAAGAGGACGGTAAGATTATCGCAAATACACAGCAGGTCAACCCGATGCCGGTTATTACGGGCGTTGCGGAGTATCCGGCAGAGCTTGCTTCAAAGATGGAAGCTAAAGGCGTCGATATCGATGCATTTGATGCTCTTAAGCTTGCAGAAGAAGCCGGTTCTGCAAAAGCTGTAAATATCGTTCTTATGGGAAGACTTTCAAATTACTTTGATGCAACTGTTGAAGAGTGGATGAAAGCGATAGAAGAAAGTGTTCCAGAAAAGTTCCTTGAAATGAACAAGAAGGCTTTTGCTCTCGGAAGAGAGTCCAAATAAGGAGATGTGTAGGATGAAAAACTATTACCAGCCTGAAATAGAAACTGCGTCGCAAGAGCAGATTCGCGCATGGCAGAATGAGCGACTTGTAAAGCAGGTCAATCGCGTCTGGAACAATGTTCCGTACTACCGCAAGAAAATGGAAGAAAAGGGCATAACCCCTGATGATATCAAGGGTGTATCTGACCTTCACAAGCTTCCGTTTATAACAAAAGCTGACCTTCGTGATGCATATCCGTATGGTCTTATGGGAGCACCTGCGTCAGAATGTGTCCGTATTCATTCAACATCGGGAACAACGGGTAAAAGAGTTGTTGCTTTTTATACTCAGAACGATGTTGACCTTTGGGAAGATTGCTGTGCAAGAGCTCTTGTTGCAGCAGGCGCTACTAAAGAGGATGTGTGCCATGTTGCTTATGGATATGGACTCTTTACAGGTGGTGCAGGTCTTCATGGCGGCTCACACAAGGTAGGATGTCTTACACTTCCGATGTCTTCGGGTAATACAGACCGCCAGCTCCAGTTTATGACAGACCTTGGTTCAACGATTATTTGTTGTACACCGTCGTATGCGGCATATCTTGCTGAGTCAATTTATGAGCGCGGTATCCGCGACCAGATTAAGCTCAAGGCAGGTATTTTCGGTGCTGAAGCTTGGAGTGAAGAGATGCGCCGTGATATTGAAAATAAGCTCGGTATCCGTGCTTATGATATCTACGGTCTTACTGAAATTTCGGGTCCGGGCGTTGCTTTTGAATGTGAAGCGCAGACAGGTATGCACATCAATGAAGACCACTTTATCGCAGAAATTATTGACCCCGAAACTCTTGAAGTTCTCCCTGAGGGAAGCAAGGGTGAGCTTGTATTCAGCTGCATAACGAAAGAAGGTTTCCCGCTTCTCCGTTACCGTACTCGTGATATATGCGTTCTTACCCGTGAGCCGTGCTCATGCGGAAGAACTCATATCAAGATGTCAAAGCCGATGGGCAGAAGTGACGATATGCTTATCATCCGCGGCGTAAATGTATTCCCGTCGCAGATTGAAACTGTTCTTCTTGAGCAGGGGTATCCGGCAAACTATCAGCTTGTTGTTGACCGTGTCAATAATTCTGATACTCTTGAGATTATGGTTGAAATGAACCCTGAAAACTTCTCTGACTCGCTCCGTCAGATTACGGAAATGGAAAAGAGCCTCGTTTCTGCGCTTAAGGCAATGCTCGGTATTGCGGCAAAGGTAAAGCTCGTCGCTCCGAAGACGATTGCACGAAGCGAAGGAAAAGCTGTAAGAATCATTGATAATCGCAAGATTTAACGGAGGTAAGGTTTTATGATAAATCAGATATCTGTATTTTTGGAAAACAAGCC
>JAZTWZ010000015.1:0-13006 GCA_045636165.1 Eubacteriales bacterium | reverse complement strand
ACTGTGCAAGCGTTGATTTCTTCTGACTCATCGAGTTTTGACAACTCGCCGTTTGCACGGAGATACTTTACAGCAACTGTAGCGAGGTCCATAAGGCAAATCGGCTTTGTTCTGCCGAGTTCCTTGCGGACTGCAATATATTCGTTGTATGTCTCTTCAAGGAGCTTATCCTCGAACGAAACATTATCAATCGTAGTTAAGAATGTAGTATGTCTGCAATGGTCTGACCAATATGTATCAATCATTCTTATTTCAGTAATTGTCGGGTTTCTTCCCTCTTTCTTGAAGTAAGCCTGACAGAACTCAATATCGTCTGCATCCATAGCAAGCCCGTATTTTGAAACGAAAGCTTCAAGACCGCTTCTGTCAAGGTCGATAAAGCCATCTACCGTTTCGACCGTAGTCGGAATTTCATAGTCTGTCTTCAATGTTTCGGGTTTCTCGAGCGTTGCCTCTCTTGCCTCAACCGGGTTGATTACATACTTCTTAATCTCATCAACTTCTGCATCTGTGAGACTACCCGAAAGTATATAAACCTTTGCTGTGCGGACCGTCGGGCGGTCAGTCTGCGAAATAATCTGGATACACTGCGCCGCAGAGTCTGCTCGTTGGTCAAACTGACCCGGAAGATACTCAACTGCAAAGACTGTAGCCGTTGCTTCATGCTTGATATCGTCCGATACTATATCAAGCTGTGGCTCTGAGAAAACGGTCTTCTTAGCATACTCAAAAAGCTCTTCCGTGATGTTTTCAGCATCATAACGGTTTACAACGCGGACATCGGTGAGATTCTTGATTCCGAGAAGTCCTCTGACATCAGAAAGAAGCGCACGGGCTTCGTTTGCAAGTTCTTTTTTCTTTTCTACATAAACTCTAAAAACCATATTCTATCTCTCCTTTGCCGCAAGAGCTTTCTTGCCGATGTCGTGTCTGAAATAAGCGTTTTCAAACTTAATCTTTGAAACGAGCTCATAGGATGCTTTAATCGCACCCTCAAGAGTGTCCGCAATCGCTGTTGCACCTAAAACTCTTCCACCGTTTGTAAGAAGCTTATCGCCCGAAAGCGCGGCTCCCGCCACATAAACATTATCGGCGATTTCGTCAGGAATTGTCATCTCAAAGCCCTTTTCATAGCTTTCAGGATATCCCTTTGACGCCATAATTACGCAGCAAGCGTTCTTTTCTGAGAACTTAACATCCTCTTCTTTGAGAGTTCCGTTTGTAACAGCCTGCATAACTGTAAGTAAGTCACTCTCGAGAAGCGGAAGAACAACCTGAGTTTCAGGGTCACCGAAACGGCAGTTGTATTCGATAACCTTCGGTCCGTCTGCTGTGAGCATAAGTCCGAAATAAAGGCAACCTTTAAAGGTTCTGCCCTCTTTATTCATTGCGTCAATAGTCGGAAGGAATATTTCCTTCATACATACATCTGAAATTTCTTTTGTATAATACGGGTTCGGTGCAACAGTTCCCATACCACCTGTATTGAGACCTGTATCGTTATCTCCTGCGCGCTTATGATCCATTGAAGATACCATCGGCACAACTGTCTTACCGTCAGTAAATGCAAGCACGGAGACCTCCGGACCTGTGAGGAATTCTTCAATAACGATGGTTTCACCACTCTTACCGAATGCCTTATCTTCCATCATTGACTTTACAGCAGCTATTGCATCACTACGGGTCATGGCAATTATAACACCCTTACCGAGCGCAAGACCGTCAGCCTTTACAACTGTCGGAATCGGTGCTGTTTCCAGATACTTAAGGGCATCTGCAGCATTATTGAACACTTCATAAGTAGCGGTCGGGATATTATACTTCTTCATAAGGTTTTTAGAGAAAACCTTGCTTCCCTCGATAATCGCCGCATTCGCTCTCGGACCGAAGCAAGGAATACCCTTTTCTTCGAGCGCATCTACCGCACCGAGAACAAGCGGATCGTCAGGCGCGACAATCGCATAATCAATCTTATTTGCAAGTGCAAAATCTACAATTGCAGGAATGTCCTTCGCGCCGATATCAACACAGGTAGCATCCTTTGCCATTCCGCCGTTTCCGGGAAGCGCAAATATCTCCTCAACATTTTTATTCTGCTTTACTTTTTTAATGATGGCATGCTCTCTTCCGCCGCCACCGACAACTAAAATCTTCATCGGGTAACTCCTCCGCAATATTAATGGTGGAACAAGCGCATTCCGGTAAAGGCCATTGCGATACCGTGTTTATCGCAACACTCGATCACAAGATCATCTCTGATTGAGCCGCCCGGTTCTGCGATATAGCTTACGCCACTCATTGCTGCGCGGTCAATATTATCTGCAAACGGGAAGAATGCATCTGAACCGAGAGCAACGCCGCTGATTGAATCAAGATACTCGCGCATCTCATCAGCAGTAAACGGTTCGGGTTTCTTTGTGAAGAAACGCTCCCATACGCCATCTGCCGTGATATCTTCCTCGTTCTTGTTGATATATCCGTCAATCGCGTTATCGCGCTCAGGACGACCGATTTCATCCTTGAACGGGAGGTTCAATACCTTTTCGTGCTGACGGAGGAACCATGTATCAGCCTTTGTACCTGCAAGACGTGTGCAGTGAATTCTTGACTGCTGACCTGCGCCTACACCGATAGCCTGTCCGTCAACTGCATAGCAGACGGAGTTTGACTGTGTATACTTAAGAGTAATGAGAGCAACGATAAGATCGCGAAGAGCTTCTTCAGGAATGTCCTTATTTGCAGTTACTACATTTGAAAGGAGCTCACGGTTGATTTCAAAGTTGTTTCTTCCCTGCTCAAATGTGATACCGAACACCTGCTTCTGCTCAATTTCTTCAGGAATATAGTTCGGGTCGATTTTTACGATGTTGTAGTTGCCCTTTCTCTTGGTCTTAAGAATCTCAAGAGCTTCGGGCTCATATCCGGGAGCAATGATACCGTCTGAAACTTCGCGCTTGATCATCTTTGCGGTTGTAACATCACAGACATCAGAAAGAGCTACCCAATCGCCGAAAGAACACATTCTGTCAGTACCTCTCGCTCTCGCATAAGCGCAAGCAAGGGGTGATGCGTCAAGACCTTCAACATCGTCAACAAAGCAAGCCTTCTTAAGCTTATCTGAAAGCGGAATTCCAACAGCCGCAGAAGTCGGGCTGACATGCTTGAAAGACGTTGCAGCAGGAAGGTTAAGAGCTTCTTTAAGCTCCTTTACCAACTGCCATGCATTGAATGCATCAAGAAAGTTTATGTATCCCGGGCGACCTGACAAAATCTCAATCGGAAGGTCAGCTCCGTTTGCCATAAAAATTTTGGATGGCTTCTGATTCGGGTTACAGCCGTACTTAAGTTCAAACTCCTTCATTGCTCATTCTCCTTAGTTATTTTTATTTATCATACGGTTTTCACATTCGCCGCTTTCAAGGTCAGTATAACGGACATAGAGTGAAATCTTGTTTTCTTCATCAAGTGCGTTCCAGAGAGTGTTTGTAAACTCATCAATATCATCCGGAATAGCAACTCTCTCCGGCTCTCCGCAGAAGGTTGGGATGGGGTTTCCGTCGCAGATGTAGGTGTGGATAAAGTGACCGAGACCTGCAACTGACGGGTACTCAAAGTTCATACGGCAGCAAGCAGAGCCCTTGGCATCAATGCTCTTAAGGATACTCATCTCGTATGTAAAGTCGCCATCTGCGAATGTAGCCATACCGCTGATACGCGGTGTGAAGTTCGGTGCATCCGGCTCAAACTCACGGGTTCTGAGCGCATCGCGGAAGTCCATACCGTCTTTTACGAAATTATAGATTGTATCTGTCTGATTTCCGTTTGTAACAATGAGCTTATTTTCAAAGCTTCTGATTGCCGCATAGATAATGAGGCTCGGGTCTTCAACCTTTGAAACATCAACCGGCTCTGTAAAAACTCCGCCGTTCTTCTCTGTAAAAATACGGTTGCGGCTGTTTGCGCTTCTGCCCATAATGAAGTAAGCAGTAGCTGCGCGCTTACCGTCAGCAGTCTTACCGATAACGATACCGCGACCTACATACGAATTTCCCTTAACCTGCTTTTCAATGCTGTTTATTTCGTAAATATTCATTTTACTTTGCTCCTTTTATTTCTGCCGAAACTTTCTCGACTGCTTCAGGTAAAATCTTCCACTCCGCAAGGCGCATTACGCGCTTCTGCAGAGTTTCCGGCGTATCCCCTTCGCGAATTTTTACCGCTTTCTGCATAATTATCTCTCCGCCGTCGGGAATTTCGTTTACAAAATGCACCGTAGCTCCCGTGACCTTAACTCCGTACGAGAGCGCCGCCTCGTGAACACGAAGCCCGTAAAAACCCTCTCCGCAAAAAGACGGAATAAGCGACGGATGAACATTTATAATTCTCTTCGGATAATGAGAGGTAAAACTCTCATCAAGAATAACCATAAAGCCAGCGAGGACTATGAGGTCAATCTTCTCTTTTTCAAGAATTCTTATAAGCTCAGCTTCAAACTCGCCTTTCTTCGGGAAATCTTTCTTGCTTACAACTGCAGTTTTGATATTCGCCGTCTCTGCGCGAGTGAGCGCATACGCACCCTCTTTGTTTGAAATTACGAGCTCAATTTTTCCGCTTGTGAGTATTCCCTTCTTTTCGGCATCAATAAGTGCCTGAAGGTTTGTTCCACCGCCGGAAACGAGAACTGCTATTCTTGCAGATTTCATAAAATCACCTTTTCGTCAGACTCTACAATCTCACCGATAAGGTATGCATCCTCGCCGTTTGCCCCCAGGATTTCAAGAGCACGCTCTGCATCTTCCTTCGAAACGACAACGCTCATACCAACACCCATATTGAAGGTATTGAACATGTCGCGCTCGCTGATGTTGCGTATTCTTGCGATAAGGTCAAAAATCGGAAGAATCTTAACCTTTGACTTATCAATCTTTGCACCAAGCCCCTCAGGGATGCTTCTCGGAATATTCTCATAGAAGCCGCCGCCTGTAATATGGGAGATACCCTTTACCTTTACTTCTTCAAGAAGAGCAAGGATAGATTTAACATAAATCTTTGTAGGTGTAAGGAGAGTTTCTCCGATAGACTTACCGCCAAGCTCTGCACAAGGCGCCTTGATATCGGCATTCTCTACATCAAACACCTTACGGACGAGAGAGAAACCGTTTGAATGTACACCGCTTGAAGCAAGAGCGATAACTACATCTCCCGCTTTCATTGTCTTGTTGTCAATTATCTTTGATTTATCGACTACGCCTGTGCAGTATCCTGCAAGGTCGTATTCGTCAACCGGATAGAAGCCCGGCATCTCTGCTGTTTCGCCGCCGATAAGAGCCGCACCTGACTGGACACAGCCTTCGCAAACACCCTTAACGATATCAGCAATTCTTTCCGGAATATTCTTCCCGCAAGCAATATAGTCAAGGAAGAAGAGCGGCTTTGCGCCGGCGCAGATAATATCGTTTACACACATAGCAACACAGTCGATACCGACAGTATCGTGCTTGTCCATAAGGAAAGCAAGCTTAAGCTTTGTTCCGACGCCGTCAGTACCGCTGACGAGAACCGGACGGGTCATACCCGTAACATCAAGCTCAAAAAGACCGCCAAAACCACCGACGTCGGAGCAAACTCCGCTTGTCATTGTCTTTGCGATGTGCTGCTTCATAAGCTCTACCGCACGGTAGCCTGCTGTAATATCAACACCTGCTGCTGCGTAGCTGTCTGATTTTGATTGCATATTCATAATTCTTATTCCTTTCCGTTCCAGCAATATGTGCAGAGCTTGCACGGGTCAAGCCCTATTGATTCGATTACTCCTTCGAGAGTTTGGAATTCAAGTGACGCGAGATGAAGCTCTTCACAAATCTTTTCGCGAAGACGCTTTCCGCGTTCAGTAGATGCGTCGCTGTATTCTTCGATATAATCAAGACCGGCCTCGCCCTCGAGCTCTACAATCTTCCTGCGCGCAATAAGCTCCATATCGCTCGTTGCACGGGAGAAATTAAGATACTTACAACTGTACATAATCGGAGGACAAGCCGAACGCATGTGAACAGCCTTTGCTCCGTTATCATAGAGGAACTCAACAGTTTCGCGAAGCTGTGTTCCTCGTACTATCGAGTCATCAACAAAAAGAAGACTTTTATCTTTTATAAGGTCGTGAACAGGAATCTGCTTCATTTTCGCAACCTTGTTGCGCTCCTTCTGCGCCGCAGGGATAAAGCTTCTCGCCCAGGTCGGAGTATATTTGATAAATGCTCTTGCATACGGGATTCCCGATTCACTCGCATATCCTATCGCGTGAGGAGTCCCCGAGTCAGGAACGCCACCGACATAGTCAATTTCAGCAAGGTTTCCCGATTCTTTATCGTTTCGCGCCATAATCTGCCCGTTGCGGTAACGCATTGTTTCAACATTGATTCCCTCATAGGTAGATGTCGGAAAACCGTAATAGCTCCAGAGAAAAGCACACATGCGCATCTTTTCTCCCGGCTTTGCAAGCTGGTTTATACCGGAGAGCGTAATCTCTACAATCTCTCCCGGACCAAGCTCGCGCTCTGTTTCATACCCAAGCTTCGTGTATGCAAATTCTTCAAAAGAAACGCAATATCCTTCTTCGCTCTTTCCTACCATAACAGGAAGTCTGCCGAGCTTATCGCGGGCTGCAATAATTGCACCGTCATCTTTCAGGATAAGAATTGACGCTGTACCGTCAATAAGCTCCTGAACAAATTTAATTCCTTCAACGAAGTCTTTCTTCTGACTTATAAGTGCCGCGACGAGCTCTGTCGAATTTACGCCGCCACCTGTCATCGCATCGAAGTGACCGCCGTCACACGAAAGATAGTGGTCAATAAGCTCTTTAGCATTATTAATCGCACCGATTATACAAATGGCATAGGTTCCGAGATGGGAACGGATAAGAAGCGGCTGAGGGTCATAATCGCTTATGCATCCAATAGCCGAGGTTCCGCTCATTTCGTCGAAAACATGCTCAAACTTCGTACGGAACGGAGAATTCTGTATGTTGTGTATTTCTCTCTGAAGACCGATTTCACTGTCATACGCCGCCATACCTGCACGACGGCTTCCAAGATGCGAATGGTAGTCGGTTCCGAAGAAAACATCGTCAAGAGCAGAGTTTTTGCAAACTGCTCCGAAAAAGCCTCCCATTTTCGTTCCCCCTAATTATTCGCCGAGAATTCTCTTCATCATTTCCTGATATGCATCCTCTACATTACCGAGGTCGCGGCGGAAACGGTCCTTATCAAGCTTTTCGTGTGTTGTGCTGTCCCAGAAACGGCAAGTGTCAGGGGAAATCTCGTCAGCAAGAACGATGCTTCCGTCTGCTACCTTACCGAACTCAAGCTTAAAGTCAACAAGGTCAACATTGAGCTTCTTGAAGAATGCCTTCATAACCTCGTTTACCTTGAATGCCATATCCTTTATAGTTTCAATCTCCTGCTTTGTAGCAACGCCGAGAGCAAGAGCATGGTAATCGTTGATAAGCGGATCGCCGAGGTCGTCGTTCTTGTAAGAGAACTCGATCGTCGGCTCTGCAAAAACGATACCCTCTTCTACACCGTAACGCTTTGCAAAAGAACCGGCAGAAATATTTCTGATGATAACTTCGAGCGGAACGATTGAAACCTTTTTAACGAGAGTTTCGCGCTCTGAAAGCTCTTCTATGAAATGAGTCGGAACGCCTTCCTTCTCAAGAATCTGCATCATAAAGTTTGTAACTCTGTTGTTGATAGCGCCTTTTCCTGAAATAGTACCCTTCTTAAGACCGTTGAATGCTGTTGCATCGTCCTTGTATGAAACAAGAAGAACCTCTGCATTATCTGTCGCGTAAACTCTTTTTGCCTTTCCTTCGTAAAGCATCTCTTTCTTTTCCATTTTCATATATCCTCCTTAAATTATTTACTGAATTCTGCGGCAATCTTTGAATCTTTTTCAAGAACTGCCAGAGCATCGCTCTTTCTCTTAGCATCAAGCTTCTCAGCGAGTGTCTTGTCTTCAACTGCGATAATCTGAGCTGCAAGAAGAGCCGCGTTCGCACCGCCGTTTATCGCAACTGTAGCAACAGGGATACCTGTCGGCATCTGAACCGTAGAAAGAAGCGCGTCCATACCGTCAAGATTTGACGACTTACACGGAATACCAATAACCGGAAGTGTGGAGTTCGCAGCAATCGCACCTGCAAGGTGAGCTGCCATACCGGCCGCCGCAATAAGAACACCAAAGCCGTTTTCACGGGCACCCAGCGCAAAGGCGCGAGCCTCTTCAGGTGTTCTGTGTGCCGAATAGATATGCACCTCAAAAGGAACTTCAAGAGCAGAAAGCATATCGGTAGCCTTTTTTATAATCGGCAGATCGCTATCGCTTCCCATTACAATTCCAACTTTTTTCATAATGTCATACCTCCTGAAAATAGTTTAAAAAACAAAAAAGAGCGCACTTAACTCACGATCGGAGTTAAATGTGCCCAGACGGTCGGCAAACGGGGAAATAACCCCAAAAGTTTTCTGCTCCATTGTGGTAATCTCCACTTATCCGTCAGTCGCAGAAAACAATATTTTTTTACGACAAAATTATATCATAAACGCGTTTCGCTGTCAAGGTGAAAACCCCTATTTTTGACGCGCTAAAAATCAAATTTTCTTTAAGCTTTCCGCTTTTTTCTTATGCTTCTTCCACCCGTACACGCGAGAACAAAAAAAGCAACGGAAGCAGCAGAAATTATCGCAATCTCAACGCTGTCAAAAGAGATATTAAAACCAACGAGCAGTGCCCCTGTTACATTGAACGATATATGCATCGCGATAGCACTCCAGAGGCTTGTACTCTTATACCTGACAATCGCGAGCAAAAGACCCAAAACAAAGGTGTATGCTGCCTGCGAAAAGTTACCGTGAGAAACTGCAAAAAGCGCAGAGGTTATGATAACAGAAAAGAACACACCCACTGCCCCACCGAACATCTTGAGAAGCACGCCACGGAACATAAACTCCTCAACAAACGGCCCAAGAACAATACACAGAACAAGAATCGTATTCACCGTTACCTCTTGGGCTGCCCCAGTCGGGACAAAAAAGGATATTATCACATTGAGAAATGCACCGAGAAGTACCGCGCTTATCATACTTATCGGTCTGCAATAAGAAAGACCCGTATATGCACTCAGGTTACCTCTGCGAACGGCAAATACAATAAGTGCGACAACAAGGACAAGGATATACGAAACAAGAAGCACCACCGAAGACTTACCCGAAAGAACATCTGCGATATACTCAGAAAATGAATTTGCATCTACCGAAGCGCCAAGCTCACCAAAGTCACGCGCCGCCACGATACTGTAATACGCCACAACGCCGAGAGATGAAATTACCCCCGACAGCACATACAACAGATAGCAGTCAAATGCATATAAAAATTTTATCGCATTGTCCTTCACTCAAACTTCCCCCACTTACTTTCTTTCGCAAAGTCTTTCCCCGACTTTATAAATATCTCCTGCCCCCATCGTCAGAACAAAGTCATTTCCTGAAACTTTTGACGAAAGAATCTCTAAAATCTCATCAAACGATTTTATATATCTCGAATTCGGAAGCTTCTCCGCAATGACAGAAGAGTCAATTCCAATCTCATTTTTCTCACGAGCCGCAAAAATATCTGCAAGAATAACTTCATCAGCAAAAGAAAGAGCTTTCGCAAAATCATCCTTCAGCGCCGCAGTTCTCGTGTAGGTGTGCGGCTGAAAAACGCAGATAATCTTACCGTCGTGTGCGCGGCGGACTGACTTGAGCGTTGTTTCAATCTCGCTCGGATGGTGTGCATAGTCATCGTACACCTTTGCGCCATTGAATTCGCCCTTATATTCCATTCGTCTTCCGACACCTGTAAATGCAGCAAGTGCACGTGAAATTGTCTCACCCGAAACACCGAGTTTTATCGCAACACACGCAGCCGCAAGCGCATTTTTGACATTGTGTTCACCAAGAACGGAAAGACGGACAGAACAGATTTTCTCACCCTTATAAACTATATCAAAAGACGGGAAGCCGTCCTTATATACAAGATTCTTTGCCGTTACATCGCAGTTTTCTGAAAGACCAAATGTGATTACATTTTTTCCGATACCATTGACCGCCTGTCTTACATTTTCATCCTCGCCGTTTGCAACAACTATGCCGCCGGGTTTCGTATTTGAAAGAAACTTCGAGAAAGAACGGATGATATCGTCAATTCCCGAGAAGAAGTCGAGGTGGTCTTCTTCGATATTGAGGACAACCGCAACTGTCGGGTTGAAATTCAGAAAAGAGTTGCAGTATTCGCAAGACTCCGCGATAAACAAATCTCCGTCAGCAATTCTGACAACCCCGCCGATTTCGCGCATATCCGCACCTATCATTACTTCGGGGTCTTTTCCTGCAGCAAGCGCTATGCAGGTTATCATCGCCGTAGTAGAAGTTTTGCCATGAGTTCCCGATACGCAGACAACTTCAGGAAACTCCTCCATAAGAATTCCCCATGCTTCTGCCCTTTCAAGAATAGGAAGCCCAAGCTCTCTCGCACGGATAATTTCAGGGTTATCGTCGTGAACTGCCGCAGTTCTGATTATAATATCCGCACCGTCGGCATTGGATACAAAATGCCCTTTAATAACCTCAATACCAAGAGCGCGAAGTCGCTCTGCATAAGTTCCGTTGTTCATATCCGAACCGCGAACCGTAAAGCCCTTTGAAACAAGAGCCTCGGCAAGCGCACTCATAGAAACGCCGCCGATTCCAACCATGTGAATTATCTTATTTTTATCCGATAAAAGAGTCTGCCCGACATTAAGCATAACTTCTGTCTCCATTCAAAATAAACTTTTAAAAGGTGTGTATTTTAATTATACTGCGGTTAAACTATATTATATTATTTTTTTGCAAAAATGTCCAGCAAAAAACAGCAAACGGTAAGGAGATTTTGAAATGAAAATTACTGATGTCAAAATACGAAAACTCACGGATAGCGCAAAAATGAAAGCGATTGTCTCCGTAACTTTTGACGATGAACTCGTTATCCACGACATAAAAGTCATTGCAGGATATGACAAGATGTTTCTCGCTATGCCCTCCCGTCAACTCCCTAACGGAAATTACAGCGATATTGCCCACCCGACAAATCACGACTTTCGCGAAATGCTCGAAGGCGCCGTACTCTCCGAATACGAGCGATACACGCAGGGCGATTTTGAAAATTAGATATTGATATCTTCCTTTGAAAGTATTATCATAAAAGTGTAATAAAACTCAAGGAAGGTACTACGCTATGAAAGCTATGATTCTTAGCATAACCGCAGGTCAGGGTCACCATTCTGCCGCAAAGTCAATCTCCGAAGCTCTTGAGAGCATCGGCGCAGAAGTAAAGACCATTGATGTATATAAGCAGATAGACGAAAACTTTTCCGAAGCGATAAACAAGGGATATCTCCTCTCCACAAAGCACACACCAAAAGCATATCGTGCAATCTATGAGCTTATTGATTCAAGATGCGCCCCATCATCGAAGTTTTCTCTCCAGCATATTATGAATATTCTTATCGCAATACGATTTGAAAAATTCATTGAGGAATTTAGTCCCGATGTAATAATCTGCACCCATGTTTTCGCAGCCCAGGTTATAAGCGAACTTAAGCGTCAGGATAAGCTTACCTATGTCCCGACAATCGGAATCGTTACAGACTACACAATACACCCATTCTGGGAAGATGTTCCGAATATTGAGTATATCGAAATTGCAAGCGAGCTTTTAACCCAGAGAGCAAGCATAAAAGGCATTGCAACCGAACGACTTCTTCCGTTCGGAATCCCCGTTCAGAAGAAATTCTCCGAAAAGCGTGACAAAAAGCTCGCACGGAAAGAGCTCGGAATCTCAGGCTCTGAAAAAGTCATTCTTCTTATGGCAGGAAGCATGGGATACGGAAATATGCCCGAACTGATTTCGGGTATTCTCGGCTTCGATGAATCCTGCACGATACTTGCCGTATGCGGAAACAACAAGAGAATGTATAACAAGCTCAAAGACAGCACAAAAGAGAATGTAAAGGCATTCGGCTTTATAGACAATGTCGATGTACTTATGGACGCTGCAGACTGCATAGTAACAAAGCCAGGCGGACTTACAACGACCGAGGCTATGGCAAAGAATCTACCGATGATTCTTGTAAACCCCATCCCCGGTCAGGAAGACAGAAATCTGGAGTTTTTCTTAAACAGCGGTCTTGCCCTTGCCGTTACAAAGTCCTTCACCATCGTCGAAGCTCTTTACTATCTGTTTAATCAACCAGGTCGAATTGAGGTTATTCAATCAGAAATGAAAAAGCTTGCAAAACCCGATTCCTCAATGAGCATTGCGCTTTTTGCAAAAGAACTTTCAGAAAAATAAAAAACGAACCGTTCCATCTTCTGATGGAACGGTTCGTTTTTATTACTTAAGTCCGAGTTCTTCTTCGCTTACTGTTTTAAGCGCATTGTTTTTTATCTCATCCATAAGCTTCTGCTTATCTGCTACTCTGAAAACCATATACGCTTTTCCCTCGCCCTGAGCAAAGAGCGAATACATATACTCTATATCAATGTCCGCTTTTGCAAGAACATTGAGAACATCAGAAAGGCCTGCCGGACGGTCAGGAACTTCGATAACAGAAACAGGTGTCATTGAGATTACATTTCCGTTTTTCATAAGAACTTTTGCCGCCTGCTCTGCATCGTCGGCAATCATACGGAGAACGCCGTAATCAGCAGTTTCAGCAATAGAAATTGCGCGCAAGTTTACATTGTTCTCTGCGAGAATTTTTGTTATCTCAGCAAGCTCACCCGGCTTGTTTTCCAAAAATACAGATATCTGATTTATCATAAAACCTTACCTCCGTTAAATCTTGCGATTATCAATGATTCTTACAGCTTTTCCTTCGCTTCGTGCAATCGTCTTCGGAGCGACGAGCTTTACCTTTGCCGCA
>JAZTWZ010000014.1:0-11105 GCA_045636165.1 Eubacteriales bacterium | reverse complement strand
AAAAATTCATTCCGTGGATAGCCTTTATCCTTCTTCTCTACATAGGCGGAAGTATGATAGTCGAAGAAATACGCGGAAACAAGGATGAAGAATTTTCTCCTGCAAAGGTCGGTTTTGTCGGGCTTATCGTTCAGGGTGTTGCGACCTCCATTGACGCTCTCTCCGTCGGCTTTACGACCTCAGAATACAGCCTTCCGCAGGCTCTTCTTTCAGCATTTATCATCGCAGCTGTTACCTTTGTTATTTGCTTTGCAGGCGTTTTTATCGGCAAAAAGGCAGGAGACCGCCTTGCAGGAAAAGCAGGCTTTTTAGGCGGCGCGATTCTCATTTTTATCGGACTTAAAATATTTATTGAAGGTGTTTTCTGAATATGACAAGAGTAATGTTTGTCTGCCACGGCAACATCTGCCGTTCTCCTATGGCAGAGCTTATTTTAAAGGATATGGTTAAAAAGCACGGAATAGAAAACGAATTTATAATTGCCTCGTCCGCAACGAGTACGGAAGAGATATGGAACGGCGTCGGAAACCCGATTTATCCACCTGCCCGTGCCGAGCTTGCGCGCCACGGACTGTATGATGATTCAAAACGCGCAACGCTGCTTCGTCGTGAAGATTACGATAAATACGACTATTTTCTCTGCATGGACTCGCGCAATATGCGAAATATCACTTATATCTTCCCAACAGATCCCGAGGGCAAGGTTAAAAAGCTTATGTCCTATACAGGACACGAGCGCGATGTTGCAGACCCGTGGTACTGCGGTAACTTTGATGTCACCTACCGCGATATTTATGAGGGCTGCGAAGCGTTTCTGAATACTTTAATTTAAAACATAACAAAAATGCCTTTCGGAAATTTCCGAAAGGCTTTTTTATTATTCTTCTGCTGATTCTTCTTTCTTTGCGAGATCGTTGTAAGCATCCTTACGTGAGAAGTTTGTTCTTCCCTTTTCGTCGATGCCCATGAACTTGACCCATGTCATATCACCGACATTGAGAACATCCTCAACCTTTTCAACACTGCGGTTTTCAAGCTTTGAGATGTGAACCATGCCGTCTTTTCCCGGAGCGATTTCAACGAATGCGCCAATCGGGATGATGCGGACAACCTTGCCGTAGTAAAGCTCGCCGACAACCGGGTCAGAAACGATAGTCTCAATAACCTTCTTTGCATTCTTGCAAGCTTCAGAATCGATAGCTGAGATGTAAACATTACCGTCATCATCAATATCAATCTTTGCGCCTGTGTCTGCAACAATCTTCTGGATAACGCTGCCACCCTTGCCGATAACATCACGAATCTTTTCGGGATCAATCGTCATGTGGAGCATCTTCGGAGCGTACTTTGAAAGCTCTTCGCGCGGCTCGGGGATGCACGGAAGCATAATTTCGTCAAGAATCTGATATCTTGCATCGCGTGTGATTGTAAGAGCTGAACGGATGATTTCCGGAGTAAGACCGTCTGTCTTAAGGTCCATCTGGATAGCTGTGATACCTGCTTTTGTACCTGCAACCTTAAAGTCCATATCGCCGTAGAAGTCCTCAACACCCTGGATGTCGATAAATGTGAGCCACTTGTCCTCGTCTGTAACAAGACCGCAGGAGATACCTGCAACCGGAGCCTTGATCGGAACACCTGCATCCATAAGAGCAAGTGTTGAACCGCAGATTGAACCCTGTGAAGTTGAGCCGTTTGAGCTGAGAACTTCAGAAACAAGGCGGATGCTGTACGGGAACTCTTCTTCGCTGGGGATAACCGGCTCGAGAGCGCGCTCTGCGAGAGCACCATGACCAATTTCACGGCGACCCGGACCACGGCTCGGACGAGCTTCACCGACAGAGTATGACGGGAAGTTGTAGTGGTGAATATATCTCTTGAACTCTTCTTCGTAGATTGTGTCAAGCTTCTGCTGGTCAGCAATCGTACCGAGAGTTGCAACCGTAAGAACCTGAGTCTGACCGCGTGTGAACATACCGCTGCCGTGAGTTCTCGGGAGAACGCCAACTTCAGCAGCAAGCGGACGGATTTCATCAAGAGCACGACCGTCAACACGCTTGCCCTCGAGGAGCCACTGACGGACAACAATCTTCTGGAGCTTGTAGAGGCATTCGCCGAGGAACTGCTCCATATCCGGGTACTTTTCGAGGTATTCTTCAATAAGCTCATCAGAAAGAACCTTGAGGCGCTTGTCGCGGATAGTCTTATCATCTGTATCCATGCACTCGCGAACGCGGTCAAGGATGTTAGCCTTGAGCTCTTCATAGAGAGCATCGTTAAACTCTACATGGTCATACTCAAACTTCTCAAGACCGATTTCAGCCTGGATGCCTGAGATAAAGTCAACAATCTTCTTGATTTCTTCGTGAGCAAGCATAATTCCGTCGTACATAACATCTTCAGGAATCTGCTGAGCACCTGCTTCGATCATAACAACCTTAGCCTTTGTACCTGCAACGGTAAGGTTAAGAGTGCTCTTCTCGCGCTCAGAAGATGTCGGGTTTACGACATACTGACCGTCAACATAGCCGATTGAAACGCCTGCAATCGGGCCGTTCCACGGAATATCAGAAATTGAAAGCGCGATTGAAGTACCGATCATACCTGCAATTTCGGGTGCATTGTCGTTATCAACTGAAAGAACCGTGATAGAAACCGCTACATCGTTGCGGAGGTCCTTCGGGAAAAGCGGACGGATAGGTCTGTCAATAAGACGGGATGTGAGGATAGCGCGCTCACTTGGTCTTCCCTCACGGCGCATAAAGCTACCCGGGATACGACCTACTGAGTAAAGGCGCTCTTCAAAGTCAACTGCAAGCGGGAAAAAGTCAATTCCTGCACGGGGCTTGTCCGAAGCAGTTGCAGTTACGAGAACTACGGTTTCGCCGTAGCGGACGAGACATGAACCGTTTGCAAGACCGGCCATCTTACCTGTCTCAACAACAAGTTTTCTGCCTGCAAGCTCTGTCTCAAACTGTCTGTTTTTTGAGAAAACCATTTTTTTCATTTTTCTTCGCTCCTTTTTTAATATTTTTCGGAGCTTTTTCGCTTTGGGTTTAGCACTTGCAGCCGCCGTCAAACTCTTTTGGCGAAAGCTCCAATTGCTAAACAAAACCATCAGCGAAAAAGCTTAACCCCCGGACGGAACTCCGTCCGGGGGACCTTTTCTGACTACTTACGGAGTCCGAGTTTTGCTACAATTGCACGGTAGCGCTCAATGTCCTTCTTCTGAAGGTAGTTGAGAAGGCTGCGACGACGACCAACCATCTTGAGAAGGCCGCGGCGGCTGTGGTTGTCCTTATGATGTACCTTAAGATGCTCTGTGAGCTCTATGATACGCTCTGTAAGAACTGCAATCTGTACCTCCGGAGAACCTGTGTCGGTCTCGTGGAGACGGTTATTTGCGATAACCTCTGTCTTCTTTTCCTTGAGAATCATTTTCTTCACCTTTCTTTCTTATTTTCCCTATTTCGAAGTATTCGGTGGGTGAACTCCCCGAAATACGGGCGTTATATCCGAAAACTGCGAAACGGGTGCATGCCGAAATTACGGCACTTTAGCATGTTCAATTATTCTACCACATCTTTTAGGAAAAGTAAATACTTTTTTACATTTTCTCCCATAAAAAAATTTTTTGCCATTACATATAAAATGTGATACAATACTATTATATACAATATGAAGTATATACAACATGAGGTTTTTATGGACAATTCTATCTGCTCTTTTTCGGGGCACAGACAAATTTCAAAACTTCACACCGAAACGCTCCCCATCCTTCTTTCGGATACGATAGACGGGCTTATAGATTCGGGTGTCCGCACCTTCCGAAGCGGCGGCGCGCTCGGGTTTGACCTTCTTGCAGCAGGAATGATTCTTGCAAAACGGGCGAAAAACCCCGATATAAAGCTCCAAATGTTTCTCCCCTGCCGCGACCAGTCTGCGCGCTGGCCTATGAAATTCAAAAAAGCGCACGAGAATATCATTTCATCAGCCGATGATGTTATTTATCTTTCCGAGAAATACGATTCTTTATGTATGCAAAGGAGAAACCGTGCACTTGTTGACGGGGCAGATATTCTTTTGTGTTATCTCACGCGCTCATTCGGCGGAACGATGAGCACTGTAAGCTATGCTTACGACAAAGACCTAAAAATCATAAACCTCGCTACTATGCTTTAAGGATAATGTCTTATGAAAGAAATTACAAGAGCTGATATTTTTCTTCCCAAGCGAAACATTACTTCCCACAAGGGCAATTTCGGACGCGTTCTTCTTATTTGCGGAAGCGAGAAATATACGGGCGCGGCATACTTCGCCGCGCAGGCGGCAGTAAATTCGGGAAGCGGACTTGTTTTTCTCTCGCTCCCCCAAAAAATTCGTCCCATTCTCGCCGCAAAACTCAATGAACCCATCCTCGTTTCCCGAAAGACTTCAGGCGAGAAATTCGATGCAACTCTTTTCGGGTGCGGATGTTCCCTTTCGCGCGAAAGTAACCGTATCCTTCGCCGCGAGATGGGGCTTCCGTCTTCTCCGCTTGTTCTTGATGCCGACGCAATTACGCTTCTGGCAAAAAGCGGAATTTCAATAAAAAACGCAAAACGCCAGATTATCCTCACCCCCCACGAGGGCGAATTTTCTCGCCTTGTGCCTGATTTTACCCACGACCGCCGTGAGGAATTTGCAGAAAACTTTGCAAAGATAAACAACTGCATTCTCGTTCTCAAAGGACATCGCACGGTTACCGCAACGCCTGACGGACTTTTCATCAACACGACCGGAAACCCCGGAATGGCAAAGGGCGGAAGCGGAGATGTGCTTTCCGGAATCATAACCTCGCTCATCGGTCAGGGCATACCCTGCGACAGAGCAGCATATACTGCAGTGTGGTTACACGGCGCGGCAGGAGACCTTGCCGCAAAAACCTACGGCGAATATTCCATGACGCCGACGGATATGCTTTGTACCCTCAAATCAGTTATATGCGAGGTGCAAAAATAAGATTGAAAGCAAAATTTTTTCTTTGTTTCTTACTTATTCTTCTGCTTTCTTCCTGCAGTGAAACTAACGCAGAAGAACTTAAAGGCGCGCTTTCCTCCGTAACTTCGGCAGAATACACGGCTCACATAACCGCTTCATTCCCTTCACGCGTGGCGGAATATACGATAAGCTACACCCATTCTCCCGAAAAGGACCGCGCCTCGGTCATTGCACCGAAAGAGGTTGCAGGAGTTTCTTATACCATATCGGGTGATGACGGGTTTCTTGAATTTGACGGCGCGATTTTAGAAGTCGGAAAGCTTTCTGATAGCGGAATTTCTCCGTTTTCTTCCATATATTCTCTCCAAAGCTCCTGGAAGGACGGAAGTTTTGAAGAGATAACAAACGACACAATGCACGGCAAAAAGGCATATTTCGTTATCTCCCGTGAGGTGACGGAGCTTTCGGAAACAGAATATCGAACCTGGTTTTCAAAAGACGATTTTCTTCCGCTTTATGCGGAAATATTCTCCGACGGCAAGAGAATTATAATGTGTGAATTTGAAAGGGCTGAACACAAGACACAATGAGAATCTTAAACCGAACCGAAGCAAGAATCGACCTTGCAAGACTCTCTCACAACTTCATAGAAATAAAAAAATATACGGGAAACGCCAACATAATCGCAGTTGTCAAGGCTGACGGCTACGGTCACGGCGGAAGCGTTGTCGCAGGGCTTTTTGAGAAACTCGGCGCAAGCATTCTTGCAGTTGCCTGCCTTGACGAAGCGCTCGAACTCCGGACAAACGGCATAACAGCGCCTGTTATGATTTTGGGTGCAACGCCCGTTCACTTTGCATCGCTTCTTGCTAAGCACAACATTATTCAGTCGGTCCACAGCCGAGCCTATGCCGAAGAGCTTTCCCGTGCCGCAATCGCGCTCGGAAAAACCGTTACGGTACATATAAAGCTTGACACGGGAATGTCGCGTTTCGGGCTGTATGCACATCAGGGTAACACAGAGTCCGCCGCAGAGGATGCACTTAAAATTTCAAACCTTGAAGGTCTTTTTGCCGACGGAATTTTTACTCACTTTGCCGAGGCGGAAAACTCCGATACCTCATTTACAGACGAGCAGTTTGAAAGCTTTATGCGCGTTGTCGATATTTTAAAATCGCGCGGAAAAACCTTCAAATTTTGCCATTGCGCAAACAGCGCCGCTGTGGTAAACTATAAGAGAGCGCATCTTGACTGCGTAAGACCCGGTCTTCTTCTGTACGGATACTCTCCGACAGATAAACCAATCACAGAACTTGACCTAAAGCCTGCGCTCACCTTCAAGAGCCTCGTTGCTGATGTAAGATGCATCCGAAAAGGAGACTCTGTCAGCTATAACAGAAAGTTTGTTGCCGAGCGCGATATGAAAATCGCCGTTGTTTGTTGCGGTTATGCTGACGGTATTTCAAGAGCCCTTTCAAACCGTGGCTTTTTCCTCATAAACGGTCACCGCGCTCCGATCATCGGAAATGTATGCATGGACTTAACTCTCCTTGATGTCTCCGATATCCCGGATGTCGAACCGTTTGATGAAGCCGTTGTATTTGGTGAACAGGGTATGACCAGTATCTCCCCGTGTGAGCTTGCCGCTCTTTCGGGGACAATTTCCTACGAACTTCTTACCTCAATAACAAAACGCGTTCCGCGAACATATCAGGAATAGTTTGCATAATATACTCCGGAGGGCAAATGAGAATTTTTTGAAATTTTCAAAGTGCTGATTAAAATATGCCTGCTCGTGGAAAAATATAGTTGTCGAAAGTTTTTCGGCTACTACATTCCTGCGGAGCGTGAGTAAATCGTGAACTACAGTATAAAACGCGGAGATATCTACTACGCCGACTTAAGCCCCGTCGTCGGCAGCGAACAGGGCGGTATGCGTCCGGTTCTCATAATACAGAACGATGTCGGAAACCGCCACAGCCCAACTGTCATTGCGGCGGCTATCACATCGCAGATCAATAAAGCAAAACTCCCTACCCATATCGAGCTTGGCGGAAAGAGCTTCGGGCTTGCGCGCGACTCAGTTGTTTTGCTTGAGCAGGTCAGAACGATTGACAAGACCCGTCTCAAGGAGAAAATGGGAAGGCTTGATGAAAACCTTATGCATCGTGTTGACGATGCGATTGCCGTGAGCTTCGGGCTTGCGGGAAACTGACAACAAAAGATAAATTATACGGAGGTATATTTAAATGAAACAGAAAAAATGGAAGGCCATTACTACGATTTTTCTTCTCGTTGCCCTTGTTGTTGCCGGGGTTATTGCGATTGCGGCTGAATATGGAACTTCTGATGACCCGTTGGTCAGCTTGAGTTACATAAACAATGTCCTCGCCCCCGAAATTTCCGAGAAGGTTGACGAAATCATAGCTGAAAAGACTTCCGGTCTCAGCTCGGAGCTTGATTCCAAAATCAATTCCATCTCAGGTGAAATTGATGACAAGATTTCAGAATATACCTCTAAAAGCGCTGAGGACCTCGTAACTGATGCGTTCGTCGCAAATGTTGCGGATAAGGTTGCTGCAAAGGTAGGCGGCGGAAGCGGAGCTTCTTCCACCTTCGCCCTCGTAAAGCTCAAATCAGGACAGACCATCACGGGCAAAGTCGGTATGGAGGCTCTTCTCCGTCTCGGTTCTGCATCCTGCGTTTCAACAGGAACTCCCGGTCTTATTGATATGACAACCGGCGGCGACCTTGCAGGCGGTAAGGCTCTTGAGAAGAACCACCTTTACCTCTGCACCGTTGACGGTCGTGGAATAAAGGCAACGAGCGATGCGACGCTCCTTGTCCGCGGTCCGTATTCAATCTCTTAAATTATCTCACAAATGATAAAAAGCTGTTGCAAGGCTCTTGCAACAGCTTTGTTTTATCTTAAGGAGGTTTTATAATGCAAAAAACGCTTCCGCTTTACCTTGGTCCGTCCGTTATCGGGTCCGTCACCCTCGACGGCGACGAAAACGGGCTTTTCGCCGTCGCAAAAACTTATGCCACCATTTCAGGTATATGCCGAGCCTACATAAAAAGCTCAGACGGCGAGCTTTTAATCGGAGTCCTCTCCCCCGAGGAGAGCTTTTTTTCTGCAAAGAAAAACTTCTCGGGGGAGGCTCTCCGACGCGAGGGGATTTCCCCCGAAGATATCTCGTTTGCTTACGCTCTGTATAAAGAAAGCTCGCATACCTCGAAGCCTTACGATTGGCAGGAGATAACGAGCATTCCTGAAATTTTATCAAAAAACAAGATAACCGAGACGCTTGCGCGTTCACTGGGTGCAAAAGCTGACGACTTAACTTCGCCTACCGTTCTCGCAGTTCCGCTTTTTACAAGACGACCTTTCCCGAGGCCCGATGTCCTGTGCCTTATGACTCCCACAAGAATTGACGGGGAGCTTTTCGGCGTTTGCGGAATCTCAAAAAACGGCGAAGTCAGAAAGCTTTAACTGACATACGCATCTATCGGGGACTTCCCCGGAATTTTTATGCTTATGCGGTTTGGGGCACATACTATAATCTCTCCGCTTCGGGAGATTGCGCCCGTCTTTTCGCAGACTTTATCGGGGCAATCGGCAGATACCATCCGTACCTTCCCGTCAGAAACCGCGACAATGCATCCCGAGACTTCTATTTCCCTATCCTGTGAAAGCGGTACGGTATATAAAAGCTTTCCGTCCTCAAAGATTTCAGCACGGACACCTTTAGCACTCCCCGAAAAGCCGAAAGCCCATATAGAAATGGCAAGGAGCAAAACCGCACCCGCTATAACAAAATCACCTTTTTTCAACTTCATAAATATAATCTTTCTCTGTATTGGGGTTCACCAATCCGTCAAGACCCTCGGTAACCGTAATTTTCTTATCATCACCAATCAGGATAAGCTCAAAACCCTCATGCTCTCTCCAGAAGGAGAGGGCTTTTTCTTTTCCCATAACGAAAAGAGCCGTTGAATATGCATCTGCCATCGCTCCGTCTTCAGAAACTACGCAGACAGTTTTCAAATCACTCTCTGCAGGATATCCCGTTTCAGGCGAGAAGATATGGTGATAAACTTTACCGTCCTTCTCGAAGTATCTCTCATAATCGCCCGATGAAATTACAAACTTATTGTAAAGCGGAAGACTCAAGACCCAGTCATTCTGCTCTCCCTCGGGGTCGCGGAGCGCAACGCTGAAAAGCTCGCCACTTGGTTTTGTGCCGTGGACATAAACATTCCCACCGACTGAAACTATTGCACCTGATACTTCTTCCTCAGTCAGAATTCCCTTTATAACATCGGTGGCATAGCCTTTTGCAACAGCTCCGAAATTAAGGCGCACTCCCTCTCTTAGCTCAACAGAGTTTTTTCCGTCACTCCTGACATTCTCTGCCTTGGACACAGAAAGAGCTGTGTCAACCTCTTCTGCTGTCGGGACATAGTTCTTACTGCCAACTCCCCAGAGCTCTATAAGCGTACCGAGATACGGCGAGAATGCGCCGTTTGTTTCCTCGTAATATATATCAGATTGCGCGAGGAGTGACTCGACATGAATTCCCGTCTCGCCTCCACCGCTTTCGTTGAGCTCTGAAAGTCTGCCGCTTGTCGCAGAAAGCTCACTCTCAAGGTCATAGAGCGTTTCCGTGATTTTTTCTGTCACTTCCGCGTTCCCCGGGTATAGCGCAATATCTGCAAATGTATCCATTACATAAACTGTCTTCGCACCTGTTTCGATCTCTTCCTCTGCACAAGAACATAAAACCGAAACAAGGAGAACAAATACAAAAGCGCGCAAAAGTCTTTTCATTTTTATCCCTGCTTTTCTTTTTTATAGTTGAGCATAAGAATTCCTGCAGTTATGAGAATAAGCGTTACTACGAGATTTACGGGCGACACATTGCTGCTTTCAGTAAGCATAAGCTTTGAAAGCAAAACGCCGAATACGGGTATCATAAATGTATAAATCGTAACCTTCGATACGGGGTTGTGTTTGAGAAGAACTCCCCAGAGCGCGTAAGCAATCGCAGAAAGAAACGCAAGATAAATCATAACTCCTGCTGCGGCAGGTGTTGTTATGCTTATATGTCCTCCTGCAAGCAAACCTACGATTATCATAAAGATTCCGCCGACAAGGAACTGATATCCGCTGATAACAACGGGGTCTTCGTCCTTTGAATACTTCTTCATAAGAGCAGAAGATACACCGTAAGCGATTGAGGAGAAGATAACGAAACCGTCTCCGAGCAGATTCATATTGAAATCAAGACCGTTTAGGTTGATGATTACAACTCCTGCAAAGCCGATAAGGCACGCTACAAGCTTCTTTGCAGTAAGCTTTTCCTGACGGAAGATAAGGCTTGCAACAATAAGCGAGAAGAATGCATTTGAGCCGCTTTCGATAGTTCCCTTGACTCCCGTTGTGTTTGCAAGACCTATGTAGAAGAAGATATACTGTATTACCGTCTGGAATGCGCTCACGGTAAGAATTTTAGAATAGTTCTCCTTCTTCGGAAAAAGAACGCGGCGACCTGCGATACTGTAAATCACGATTGTCAGAAAACCTGCGAGCGCAAATCTTACACCCGCAAAAAGAAGAGTTGACGGAACTCCGCCGTGCGGCATAATGAGCTTATAGCCCGTTTTTATAAACGGTGTCGCGCTTCCCCAGAGCGCACAGCAAAGAATCGCAAAAAGTGCAACAACTATTCCCCTTGAAAAAAACTTCTTTTCCATCTCTATTTCTCCATTTCTTTTACTTTCTTTCCGCCGCATCTCCACATCGCGCTCGTATGACAAAGAACGCCGATAATCGGAAGAAGTCTGTAGCAGCAAGCCCGAGTATCAACGCTTTTGTTTTCACTTTTCCTGTCCTCTATTTGCAAAACTTTTCTATGTAATTATCTATGGTGGTATTTATGATTTTCTTCGCAACCTCGCAGTTATCAACCTCTTTTACCGCCGTATCTTTGTTCACAAGGTTCTTATAAACGGCAAAGAAGTGTCTCATCTCATCAAAGACATGCTGCGGAAGCTCGCTTATGTCCTTGTAAATGTTATAGTACGGGTCGTTAAACGGAATTGCTATGATTTTTTCATCGTTT
>JAZTWZ010000013.1:0-6421 GCA_045636165.1 Eubacteriales bacterium | reverse complement strand
GTGCTGACAAACCTGTAGATTCAAAATACGCAGATGTCAGGCGTTTATCTCTGCATATTGCAATTTTATCTTCATCACTTACAAGAACTACCGTTCCGCATTCTCTGAATTTTTCTTTGTTCTTTGCCAAAATCATCAAATCAGTATCAATAGTCGGTATCAACACATCAATTTGATTCTTCTCACAACACTCGAGCAAACACGGAATATATTTCTCGTCTTTGATTCGCGGAACAATCACCGTATGATCACAAAAGTAGAGCGCCGGAGCTGTCGCTGTGATGTCCGCCCCGTATATCTCCAATTTACATCCGAGTTCTCGAGCCGCTGCTGCAAATTCCTGCATCAACTCAACTCGTCTTCCGACACTTGTAAACAAAATACGAATCGTTTTTTTCATCATACCTTTGTGCCTTCCTTTTCCTCAGGAGTTCCTGTAAAGTATTCCATTGTTGCGGAATTTTCCGAACTTATACCCTCGCTTTTTACGAATGCGCACCAGACCGTTTTAAAAACGAGCTTCAAGTCCCCAAAAAATGTGATATTATCGACATATTCCACATCAAGATCAAACTTTTCTTCCCAGGTTATGGCATTTCTTCCGCTTGTCTGAGCAAGCCCCGAAAGCCCCGGGCGAACCTCATGACGGCGCTTCTGCTTTTCATTATACAAAGGCAGATACTCTACAAGAAGCGGTCTTGGGCCGACTACGCTCATATCGCCCTTGAGGATGTTGAACGCTTCGGGAAGCTCATCGAGGCTTGTTTTTCGGAGGAGCCTTCCGAATTTCGTAAGGCGGACATCGTCGGGAAGGAGATTTCCGTTCTCGTCGCGCGCATCTGTCATTGTGCGGAATTTATACAGCTTGAATATCTTTCCATCTTTTCCGGGACGGTCCTGCTTGAAGAGCACGGGGCTTCCGAGCTTTACTCGGACGAGTATCGCAACGATTATGTATAACCACGAAAAGACGCTTATTGCGGCAAGCGCACAGAATATATCTATCGGGCGCTTGAAAAACTTTCTATACATCAAAACACGACCTTACAATCTCAATTACTCTATCCTGTTCGTCTTTTGTCATCTTGTTGTCAGACGGGAGACAGAGTCCGCGCGCGAAGATATCTGCGCCGACATCCTCTGCACCGCCTGCGATATACGCATTTGTCCTGCAGCGACCGCTGCCCTCACGGGTGATGAACTCGTGCATACGATACATCGGCTGCATGTGCATCGGCTTCCAGACAGGGCGACCTTCTGCGTTATAGCTTGCGAGCTTCTCCAAAATCTCCGTCGGGCAGGTTTTTCCTTTTTCCTTTATGTAGAGTGCAGTCGAATCGTCTCTTACCTGCTTGCACATATACTCTTTATCAATAATCATCGCCGAGAGCCAGTAGTTCGGCTCGGTACCCTCAGTAATCGGGTTCATCTGAACCGGAAGGTCAGCAAAACCGTCGCGGTATCTCTCATAAATCGCCTTCTTCTGCGCGATATGCTCGCCGAGGTGCGGATATTGTCCGCGAACAACGCCTGCAATGACATTGCTCATACGGTAGTTATAGCCAACCTCCTCGTGCTGATACCACGGCGCATTTTCGCGCGCCTGAGTTGACCACTTGCGCGCTTTGTTCGCCATTTCAAGGTCATTCGTGAGAAGGCATCCGCCTGCAGAGCCTGTGATAATCTTATTTCCGTTATAGCTTACTGCGGAATAGTCACCAAACGAACCGCACTGCCGACCGTTAACTGTCGCGCCCATAGCTTCAGCCGCGTCCTCAATAAGGAGCGCGCCGTGCTTCTCACATATTTCCTTTATAATATCAATTCGTCCGGGGAAGCCGTAAAGCTCAGCATAAACAACAAGCTTTACATCGGGGTAAATCTCGAATGCCTTTTCAAGGGCAACGGGGTCCATATTCCACGACGAGCTTTCCGTATCAATAAATACGGGAATACCGCCCTCATATACAACAGGGTTAAGGGTTGCATCAAAAGTCATATCCGAGCAGAAAACGCGCTTTCCTTCAAGAGATCCGTGGCTGATAGCAGGTTTTCCGTAAAGGGTTTCGCCTGCGTGCTTGACCGCAAGATGAAGTGCAGCCGTACAGCAGGAAAGCCCGACGGCATACTTCATTTGGGCACTTTCGGCGGCAATTCTCTCAACCTCGTTGATATTCTCGCCGACGGTGCTCATCCAGTTTGTATCATACGCCTGCTTTACATATTCAAGCTCGTCACCGTGCATTGTCGGTGTGGCAAGCCAGACTTTTTTCTCGAATTTTTCCACTATATTTTCTCCTCCGATCAAACGGAATTTATAATACACCTATGCTATCATACATTATACTATACCATATACAAAAGGTCAAGGAGTGAAGCGTTTTTTGCCATATTTTTGTACTATTACAACAAAAAAGGAATGAGCACCTTGGCTCATCCCTTTTATCCTCTTTTTGCAAAATATATTGTGTCGATTCCGTCTCCGCGGTCGTCCTTGATTCTCTTTATCTCGTCAAAAGAGAATTTCGAGAGAACTTTTATATGCGCGGCATTTGTTGACCATGTCCTCGTAAAGATGCTTCTTTCGGGAAATACGGTGTTGAAGAGATAGTCATACGCCGCCTTCAGCACACCTTTTCCGCGAAGGCTTGCGGCGATTACTGCTGTTCCTATATAGATATTCGGAGTTTCTGTAATAGTCTCATTTTTAAGGTTTTCTGCAAACGAAACAAACCCACAAAGCGCGCTGTCGAGAAAAATCGCGAGAACCGATTCCTTGAGCATCGCTGCGCAGTAATCGCGGATATTCTGCTCATTTCTCTCATCCGAAAAGGTGTTTCGGTTGGTTTCGGGGTCGACAATGCGGCTTGAAAGCGGGGGAAGAAAGTCATCGTCCGCGTCAACAAGCATATTAAAAATTTCTTCTCTGTAAGTTTCTTTTTCGGTTAGTGAGAGAAGCTTGAATTCCATTTTTTTATTCTCCTTTGCTTTAACCGTACTTATCGTGCCGTGAGGCACATTAGTTCCACCAAAACAAAAAACCGACCTATTGGTCGGTTTCTTGTTTTGGTGGAGGAGGGTGGATTCGGACCACCGAAGTCGAAAGACAACAGATTTACAGTCTGCCCCCTTTGGCCGCTCGGGAACTCCTCCATATAGCTGGAGCTGGTAATAGGACTTGAACCTACAACCTGCTGATTACAAATCAGCTGCTCTGCCAATTGAGCTATACCAGCAATTTAAACAGCTTATAAATAATAACAAAAATTTTTGCGTTTGTCAACACTTTTCTTTGAAAAATTTTTTATTCTTCTATATGGATACGCTTCATTGTCTTTTTATAGAATATAAGACAGAGAATTAACGACGCGATTTCCGCTATCGGGAACGCGAACCACACCATATTGAGTATGCCTGTTTTCGAGAGAAGATATGCCGCAGGAATGAGAACGAGAAGCTGGCGGCAGATTGAGATAAAGAGCGAATGCATCGGGTTTCCGATTGCCTGACAGACGGAGTTTACGATTATGCAGAAGCCTGCAATTACAAAGTGGGTTGCGATCAGGCGGAGAGCTGTATTTCCGATTTCGAGCATCTCGGGAGATGCGTTGAAGAAGCCGAGAAGCGTCTGCGGAAGAAATTCGAAAATAAGCGTTCCGCAAGCCATAATCGACATCGCAAGCGCGATTGAAAGCCCGATTGTCTTTTTTACGCGGTCGATTTTTCTTGCGCCGACATTGTAGGAGATTATCGGAATCATACCGTTGTTGAGGCCGAAAACAGGCATAAAGATAAAGCTCTGGAGCTTGAAGTATGCGCCGAAAACAGCAGTTGCAGTTGTTGAAAAGCCAATGAGAATCTTATTGAGGCTGAAGGTCATTACCGAACCTACGGACTGCATAAGAATTGACGGGAAGCCGATTTTGTAAATTCTTCCGACAATTTCGCGGTCGGGGCGGATGAGCCTCAGCGAAATCTTTATCTCGCGGTTTACGGTCTTGTTGAGAATTATCGCAACAATCGCCGCTACAATCTGACCTGCAATCGTCGCATACGCCGCACCTGCAACCTCAAGACCGAGACCTATCGGCATTATGAACGCGCCGCCGAAAATAGCCTGTCCCTTGTGAAAAATGAAAATCGGGTCGAGGATGATGTTAATAATCGCACCGATAAGCTGCGTGACCATCGAGAGCGTGGTTTTTCCCGTTGACTGGAGAAGGCGCTCAAAGCAGAACTGCGAGAAGATACCGATTGAGAAGATAAGGCAGATGCTGCCGTATGCCGTACCGTAATCGACGATTTCGGTGACATTGGTCATAATCTCAAAGAACGGACGGGTGAGGAAAATTCCCACAAGCGCACAGACAATCGCTGACATAATCGTAAGGAAAATTCCCGTATTTGCCGCGCGGTTTGCATCATCAAAATTCTTTTCACCGAGATAGCGCGACAAAATCGCATTCATACCGAGGGATGTACCGCCGCCGAAAGCTATCATTATATTCTGAAGCGGAAATGCAAGCGAAACCGCGTTGAGAGCGTTTTCCGAAATCTGTGCAACAAAGATGCTGTCAACGACATTGTAAAAAGCCTGGACGAGCATCGAAATCATCATAGGAACCGCCATTCCTATAAGAAGACGCCCGACAGGCATCGCCCCCATTTTGTTTTCCGTGAGTGTTTTTTCCATATTATATATGTATCCTTTCTACAGCAAAACACGACCGCAAGCGGTCGGTTTTGATTGCATTCCGTTGAATTTATATGTTTTTATACTTAGTGGTGACCGTGAGAGCAGCAATTTTCGCAGTTTCCGTCACAGAGACCGAGCTCAGAAGTATCGCGACCTGTCTTCTTATAGTAGTCAGCGATAGCCGAACGGATAGCTTCTTCTGCAAGCACCGAGCAATGGAGCTTTTCTGGGGGAAGTCCGTCGAGAGCTTCGGCAACAGCCTTGTTTGTAAGCTTAAGAGCTTCCTCAACTGTTTTTCCCTTTACCATTTCGGTTGCCATTGAGGATGTGGCAATCGCCGCACCGCAACCGAAGGTCTTGAAGGTTACATCAACGATGACATCGTTTTCAATCTTCATATACATCTTCATTATATCGCCGCACTTGGAGTTCCCTACCTGACCGACAGCGTTTGCATCGGCGATTTCTCCTACATTGCGCGGATTCTGGAAATGGTCTAAAACTTTATCGCTATACATAAATTTTCTCCTTTATAATTTACAATTTATTCCGCCCACATAGGTCTTCCGTTTTCCCAGACGGGGCTCATTGCGCGAAGCTTTTCGGAAACTCTTTCAACAGCCTCTGCAATCTTTATCTCATCGCCGAGAGCATTGTCCTCGCCGAGCGAGAGACGGAGAGAGCCGTGGGCGATGTGATGGGGAAGACCGATTGCGAGAAGAACATGCGACGGGTCAAGCGAGCCTGATGAGCAGGCAGAGCCTGAGCTTGCACAGATGCCCTCGTTCCACATATTGAGAAGGAGTGCCTCGCCCTCGATACCTTCGATTACTATACTGCAAAGACCCGGGAGACGGTTCTCCGGGTCGCCCGTAAGACGGGTGTACGGAATTTTCGTAACTCTTTCAACGAGAGTTTTTCTCATTTCCGCAAGCTTTTTCATATTTGCTTCCATATTCTCAGCGGAAAGGCGTGCCGCCTCGCCGAGACCTACGATATACGGAACATTCTCCGTTCCTGCGCGTCTGCCTCTTTCCTGACCGCCGCCGCAGATAAGACTTTGAAGCTTTATTCCGGTTCTTACATAAAGCGCGCCGACACCCTTGGGTGCGCCGATTTTATGTCCCGAAAGAGAGAGCATATCAATATTCATTTCGTCAACATTTATCGGAATATGTCCGTACGCCTGAACAGCATCGGTATGGAAGAGAATCTTCTTCTCTCTTGCGATTTTTCCGATTTCAGAAATCGGCTGGATAGTTCCGATTTCGTTGTTTGCGGTCATTATGCTGATAAGGATGGTATCCTTTTCAATCGCGTTCTCTACATCGGCAGGCGATACGCGACCAAACTCGTCAACGGGGAGATAAGTAACCTTATATCCCTTTTTCTCGAGATATTTGCAGGTATTCATAACTGCAGGATGCTCGATTGCTGATGTTATGATATGACCTGACTCGTATTTGTCTGCAACACCGCGGATAGCCCAGTTATCGGACTCGCTGCCGCAGCTTGTAAAGAAGATTTCACGGCTCTTCGCGCCGATTACAGAAGCAACCTTTTCTCTTGCGTCCTCAACTGCACGCTTTGAGTCATACGCAAAGGTGTAGAGACTTGAGGGGTTTCCGTACTGCTCCTTGAAAAACGGCAACATTTTCTCCAAAACTTCGGGTTTTACACGCGTTGTTGCCGAATTATCTGCATAAATCATTTGTTTCACTCCAT
>JAZTWZ010000012.1:0-10836 GCA_045636165.1 Eubacteriales bacterium | reverse complement strand
CAGGTGTTTGTATTCGCTTTTTTATATTGCTGTTTGTCGAAAGCTTCGGTTTTTCTTCCCGAAGCTCATCTATAACCGTAAGCAGCTCTGCTTTATCTCTGTGTATGTACTCTCTTTCAAGAACGCGAAGCTTAAGCCCCTCAACTGCGGTTTCGGTTGTATTTGAAACTCCCTCCTGACGAAGTGTCAGGATATTTGTCGCCGCTTCTGTTATTCTGTCGTTTGCGGCGGAGATGTCATAATTCTCACCGCTTCGCGAATAGAGTGCGGAAAGTCTTTCAATCTGCGCTGTGAGTTCTTCCGACTGACGCGCACGCTCTGCAGAAGCTTCGTCTGCATAGACAACTGCAACGGTATTTCCGCTACCGGTTCTCTCCCCTTCATACATATTTATTTCGAGAACTCCCGATCCGTAATTCTTATTGAAAACGAACTCATCGCGAACGACAACGCCGTCAATCTCAACGACATCATCAACCTCCGAATAGACAGCACTCACCGTGCGCACAGGCTTATAAAAAGCTCTGTACGCCTGATAGCCGATATACGAAAGAAGAACAATGCCTAAAACTACCGTTATAATTTTTGAGATTGCACTTTCCTGTTTCATTTCACATCCGGAAAAAGTGATTACGCTAACACTCTTCCCGTAATTCCTCCTCTGCATCAGAATCAAAAAACCTCATTGCGCGAGCCGGGACCACAGTCGATATAGCGTGCTTATAAATAAGCTGCTGTCGTCCCTCGCTTACTATTACTACCGTAAAGCAGTCAAACCCCTGCACGGTTCCTTTAAGCTGAAATCCGTTTGTAAGAAAAACCGTTACGCTTATTCCCTCGCTTCTTGCTTTGTTGAGAAATAAGTCCTGAAGTCCTGCTGTTTTTGTCATGATAAACCACACTCTTTCTATTGTTTTTTCAATAGATTATACATTATCGTTTGAGGTGAAATTTATCAAATATTGTAATAAGTCGGAAAAACTTTCCGACAAATCGGGAGAAACCCATTTTATCGTTTTATTCCGTTTGAACCATGTCATCTGGCGTTTCGAGTATCTTCTCGTCGCCGTTTTTATATCCGAGACCGCCTCTTCGAGTGTCTTCTCGCCCGAGAAATACGAACAAAGCTCCTTATATCCTATCGCCTGCATAGCGGTCGATTCGGGAGAGATTCCGCTATCGAGAAGCGACTCAACTTCAGCAAGAAGCCCCTGCTCCATCATAATATCGACGCGACGGCTTATCCTCTCCCAGAGTTCTTCGCGGTTTTCAAAAAGGATACCCACATACGCCGCATCAAAGCGCGGTGGCTTTTCCTTTGTTTTTTCGTCGTGTTCACTTATCGTTTCTCCACTTATCTTTGCGACCTCAATCGCGCGGATAACGCGTTTTATGTTGTTCTTGTGAATCTGCTCTGCGCGGAGAGGGTCAAGCTCTTTTAAAATATTATAAAGGGCATCTGTTCCCTCTTTTTCATATATCTCATAAAGCTCCGCGCGAAGGCGGCCATCCTCACGATTTTCGGCAAACTCACGACCAGCAACGAGCGAGTCTATATATAGCCCCGTACCGCCGACTACAATCGGAATCTTTCCGCGCGATAGGATGTCTTCCGCAATCTCGGTTGCTTCCGTGACATACCTTGCAACAGAATAGTTTTCCGAAGGAGAAGCGATTGACAACATGTGATGAACTACGCCGTCCATTTCCTCCACCGTCGGCTTTGCCGTTCCGATATCCATACCCTTATAAATCTGCATGGAATCTCCCGAGATTATCTCGGCAGAAAGCGCTTTTGCAAGCGCAATCGAAAGCGAGGTCTTTCCCGATGCGGTCGGACCTACGATACATATCATTTTATTATTCTGCATATTACCTAAACCGTCCGTTTGAACTTGCGCTCAAGTTCACTCTTTGTATATTCAAGCATAACGGGTCTTCCGTGAGGGCAATATCTGATATCGTCATCACAGAGAACGCGTCTTGCGATTTCAGAAAGCTCTCGCTCGCTGTTTTTCTGTCCTGCCTTGCACGCCGCCTTGCACGCAACGGAGTACATAATCTCCGACATAACATCGGGTTTTTTCGCTCTCGCGCCCGTTTTTAGAATTTCTGCCATTTCTTCAAGCACCTTTGCGCCGTCGTGAGCATCAATTCCGTCGGGAACTGCAGAGACAATGACCGTGCCCTCGCCAAACTCTTCTATATCAAAGCCAAGCTTTGCTATGTCATCGCGGTTATCAAGGAGCACTTCTGCCGAAACCTTATCGAGAGATACGGTCTCAGGAACTAAAAGAAGCTGCGACTGCGGCTCACCGATGGTTTTCTTGAGTTTTTCAAATATTATCCTCTCGTGTGCCGCGTGCTTATCTATAAAGAATACGGAGTCTCCGCTTTCGACGATAATGTATGTGTTCATAGCTTCACCGATAAGTCGGAACGAAACCTCTTCCTTTGCAGGTTCTTCGGGAATTACAGGCTTTTCCGTAGCCTTGACAGGCTCTAAAACTTCTACCCTTTCAGCTTTCGGTTCTTCTTTTATCGGCTCGGTTTTGTATGTCGCAAACTGTGTTGAGCGAAGCATAACTCTCGGCTTTGGCTCATAAGTAAATTCTTTTTTCGGGGTTTCTGTTTTCGGTGGAATTACCTCTTCTTTCGGTTTTGTCTCCACCACGAGCTTTTCCTGCTTTTCTGTTATGTTATCAACAGGCTCGGGTTGCGCGATCGCTCTCGGCGGAATAATTTCGCGCTTCTCGCTCTTTTCAAGAGCCGTTTTTACGCCAAAATAAACAACATCAAAAACATCGCGCTCTGATGCAAACTTGACCTCGGTTTTTGCAGGGTGAACATTTACATCAACACTTCCCAGCGGAAGCTCTATATTCAGAACGCAGGTCGGGAATCTACCCTTCATAAGCCTTTCGCGGTATGCATTATCAAGCGCAACCGAAAGGAGCGGAGATTTTACGGGGCGACCGTTTACGAAGAAAAACTGGAGCGAACGGTTACCGCGCGACGCCGTGGGCGTGCAGGTAAAGCCCGAGAGTTTTATATTTCTCTCGCTCGTATTTACCTCGTTCATATTGTTTGCAAAATCGCGACCGAGGACAGCGTATATGCACGACTTCAGAAGTCCGTCACCGGGAGTGTGAAGAACATCGCGACCGTCTTTTATAAACCTTATCGAAACATCAGGATGTGCAAGCGCTGCGGCGCGGACTACATTTTCTACATTTGCAGCCTCTGTCGCATCTTTCTTTAAAAAGCGCATTCGTGCAGGCGTGTTATAAAAAAGCTCACGGACGATTATCGTCGTACCGTCAGGACACCCCGACTCACTCTCTCTTATAACGCTTCCCGCTTCAACGCGAAGGGATATACCCATATCCGCCTCGCGTGTTTTTGTTATAAGGTCTATCTTCGAAACAGAAGAAATTGCCGCAAGAGCTTCGCCTCGGAAACCGAGAGTAGCAATTCCGTCGAGATCTTCTGCCTTTGAAATCTTACTTGTTGCATGGCGGAGAAAAGCCGTTTTCGCGTCCGTTTCATTCATACCGATTCCGTCGTCAGTAATTCTTATATACGAAATTCCGCCATTCTGAATCTCGCAGGTTACGGAGCTCGATGCGGCATCTATCGCGTTTTCTATAAGTTCCTTTACAACAGATGCAGGGTTTTCGACAACCTCACCTGCGGCAATCATATTCGCAATATGCTTATCAAGAACATTGATAATGCCCACGGTCTTCTCCTCCTTCTTTTATTCTGCTTCTCTCGCTCTTTTCGCAAGCTCAAAGAGAAGCGATAACGCCTCAAGCGGCGAAAGTGTATTTACATCCATGTGTGCAAGCTCTGATATAATCTTATCTCCCTCGTGTAGGCGGCGTCGCTCCTCAGGGATTACAAATTCAGGACGGGCGAGCGCACTTTCGTTTTCAAGACTTTCAAGAATCTCCTTCGCTCTGAAAATTATAGAGTCGGGAATTCCTGCAAGACGCGCAACCTCTATACCATAGCTGTCGTCTGCGCTTCCCCTGACAATCTTGCGAAGGAATGTTATATCAAAGCCGTGCTTCTTTACGGCGATATTGTAGTTCTTGACTCCCGAAAGCTTGCCCTCAAGCTCGGTAAGCTCGTGGTAATGAGTTGCAAAAAGAGTCTTCGCGCCGACACACTTCTTATCGGCAAGGAACTCTATAACAGCTCTTGCTATCGCCATACCGTCAAAGGTTGAAGTTCCTCTTCCGATTTCGTCGAGAATTATGAGACTGTTTCTTGTAGCTTTCTTTATAATCTCCGAAACCTCGTTCATCTCAACCATAAATGTAGATTGACCCGACGCGAGGTCGTCAGATGCGCCGATTCTCGTAAATACACGGTCAACCACACCGATTTCAGCACTTCTTGCAGGAACGAAAGAGCCTATCTGCGCCATAAGCGTAATAAGCGCAACCTGGCGCATAAAGGTAGATTTACCTGCCATATTCGGTCCTGTTATTATCGCCATTCGATTCTCCGAACAGTCGAGGTTTGCATCGTTCGGAACGAACAGCGCATCCTTCAGAACGCGCTCAACTACGGGGTGTCTTCCGTCTTTTATAAGTATCTTTTCTTTTGCGGTGATCTTCGGACGGGAGTATCCGAAGCGTGCAGCAACGGAAGCGAGGCTTATTATCGCATCGAGCTTTGCAATCGCTGCCGATGTCTCCTGAATACGCTCTACATTCTCGGCAATTTTGTCGCATATATCGCGGAACATCTCACCCTCAAGACGGCATACCATTTCGCGCGCACCGAGAATCTGACCTTCGAGGTCCTTAAGCTCGTCCGTTATATATCTCTCGCCGTTTGCAAGAGTCTGTTTTCTTATGTAATAATCGGGAACATCTGCTATATTTGACTTGCTGACTTCGATATAGTATCCGAAAACGCGGTTGTATCCGATTTTGAGATTCTTTATTCCCGTCTTTTCCTTTTCGCGGAGAGCAAGCTCTGTGAGGTAGCTTGTGCCGTTCTCCACTATATCGCGAAGTCTGTCAACCTCGGCGCTGTAACCCGTTTTAAAAATCTTTCCCTCTCTGATTGAAACGGGGGCTTCTTCGTCTATCGCATCGTCAATGAGCTTATGCATATCCGAAAGCTCGTCTATCGACAAATCTATATTCTTTACAAGAGAAGCCGAAACGCCACGGAGCTTTTCCTTTATACCGGGAAGCTCAACAAATGTCTTTGCCATCGCGACAAGATCGCGACCGTTTGCAACACCATAGACAACGCGACCGACAAGACGCTCGATATCGCGGACTGAGCGAAGAGCTTCTACAATCTCCTCACGGGTTATCGGCTCGTTTACAAAAGCCTCAACAGCATCAAGTCTCTCCTCTATCGCGCCGACATCCATAAGCGGCTTTTCAAGCCAGGAACGGATAAGACGACCACCCATAGAGGTTTTCGTTTTATCAAGAACCCAGAGAAGAGTTCCTTTCTTTTCTTTTCCGCGCATCGTTTCGCAGATTTCAAGGTTTCTACGTGCCGTTTCATCGAGAAGCATATATTCGCTGTTCTGATAAACTTCAAGTTTGTTGATGTGGGAGAGATTTGTCTTCTGAGTATCGTGAATGTACTTAAGAAGTCCTCCGCACGCATTCAGGGCTGCTGAGTTCTCCGAGAGACCTACTTCTCCTATATCGTCTTTTCCGAAGTGCAGCTTTACGGACTCCCCCGCTACCGAAGTTTCAAAAATTTCATCATTTTCTTCTACATTCATACGGAGGTTCTCGCGAAGATATTTGCAGGATGTCTTGTCTTCAAAAAACTCGCGGTTTACAATCGCCTCTGCAGGAGAGAATTTTGAAATCTCACTTAAAATCTGCTCGTCTATTCCCTCACCCTTAAGCTCGCATACGCTCGCCTGGCCTGTCGAAATATCAATAAAGCACACACCTGCGCGGTCACCGTTTTTATATACGCCGCAGATAAAGTTGTTTTTCTTTTCGTCGAGCATATTATTCTCGATAACGGTTCCCGGCGTAATTATTCTTACGACATCGCGCTCAACGAGCTTCTGACCTTTTCCGGGCTCTTCAACCTGCTCACAGATAGCAACCTTATATCCCTTCGCAATGAGCCTTGCGATATAAGCATCGCAGGAATGATACGGAACTCCGCACATCGGAGCTCTTTCCTCCTGACCGCAGTCGCGCCCTGTAAGCGTAAGTTCAAGCTCCTCCGATGCAAGACGCGCATCATCAAAGAACATCTCATAAAAATCGCCAAGACGAAAGAACAGAATACTGTCTTTATTCTGCTCCTTTATCCTCATATATTGCGTCATCATCGGAGAATACTTTTCCATTTTCTTACCTTCTTAACTACGAATTAAACAAATTTAAATAAGTTCGCCGTACATACCCCATTTTGCGGAGTCTGTAATACGCGCCCTTACAAAACTTCCGACAAGATTCGGATCGCCCTTGAGGCTTATCGGGCGGTTACCGTCGGTTCGTGCTACGAGGTTATACCCGTCGTCACTATCCGAAACACCCTCAACAAGCACCTCAACCTCACTTCCAATAAGGCGGCGGCTTCGCGCGCGTGTTCCTTCCTCGTGAACATCAAAAAGCTTCTGGAAACGGGCAACCTTTTCTTCTCTCGGAGTCGGGTCATCCATCTCCGCAGCAGGCGTTCCGCTTCTCTTTGAATAGATAAAGACAAAAAGTCCGTCAAAACCTATATCGGAAACAAGCTTTATCGTTTCGTCAAAATCTTCTTCCGTCTCTCCGGGGAAACCTACTATGACATCGCTTGTAAGGGAGATATCCGGCATCTTGCTTCTTGCATACGCTACAAGCTCGCGGTATTTCGCGTTGTCATAGCGACGGTTCATAAGCTTAAGTATTCTGTCGCTTCCCGACTGGAACGGAAGGTGGATATGCTTTGACACCTTTTCGCATTTAGCCATGGTGTCAAAGAGCTTTTCCGTCGCATCCTTCGGATGGCTTGTCATAAATCTTATTCTGAAATCCCCGGGAAGAGCGTTTATCCGCTCAAGGAGAGTTGAAAAATCTATCTCTCCGCCAAGGTCGTTTCCGTAAGAATTTACATTCTGACCGAGAAGCGTTATATCCTTGCAACCCTCGTCGATAAGTTTTCTTATCTCTGCTATAATCTTTTCGGGGTCACGCGAACGCTCACGACCTCTTACATACGGGACTATGCAGTATGTGCAGAAGTTGTTGCAACCGTACATAATCGATATCCAGGCCTTCGTCTTATCCTTTCGCATAACAGGAAAGCCCTCTGCGATCATACCGTCGGACTCTTCAATATCAAAAATTCTCTTTTCTTCTGTAAGCGCGCGGTATAAAAGCTCGGGAAAGCGCGGAAGCGCATGAACACCAAAAACGAGGTTTACATGGCGGTAGCTTTTCTTTATCTTCTCCGCCATCGCAGGCTGCTGTACCATACATCCGCAAACCGCGATAAGGCAGTTTCTCTTTCTCTTTACATGGATAAGCTGGCCGACATTTCCGAGAACTCTCTGCTCCGCGTGCTCGCGGACGGCACACGAGTTTATAACGATAACATCCGCCTCATTTTCATCGGACACAATCGAATAACCCATCTCGTTGAGTATTCCGCGTATTATTTCGCTGTCGGCTTCGTTCTGCTGACAGCCGTATGTATCAACAAATGCTGAAAGGGTTTTTCCTTCATTCAATTCTGCAACAGCGCGGATGTACTCCTGCTGGCGACACATAAGCTCTTCTGGAATTTCTTTTACTCTCATATTTTATCTCCATACATAAGCGCAGCTCCCGTTGCCGTTGCATACTCGGAATGCTCGGGGATGATAAAGTGAACCCCGTGAAGCGCTTCTACTCCTCTGAATATACTTTCTGCCTGTGGGACATTCGTAAGATTTCCCGTAAGCACTATGTTCTTCGTGTTTGCGTTTTTCGCAGAAAACGCCGCCATAACACCAATCGTCTGGAATACCATATTTATAACTCCGAGAGCAAGGTCGCCTATTGTAGCAAGGTCTGAAACCTTTCCGAAGTTTGACGCGGTAGTAGCTGCAGCAAGCGTTTCGATTGCTTCGTAGCTTATATCCCTAATGTGCAAATCGACATTGTTAAGGTCACCCGAGGCTGCAGTTTCAATGATATCCTCAAAGTTTCGGATATTGAACATCCTGTCAGAAAGACCGATGAGCGTACCGCCGCCGATTCCAGTACCGCCAAGATGCGTAACGGTATTTCCGTTTGCCGAAACAAACGCCGTACCCGTACCCATACTTACAACTACCGCCGAATCAAGACCGCTTAAGAAAAGTCCGCCCTTTCCGACTGCCATAAACTCTTCGATCCTCTGTGTCTTTACGCCGAAAATCTCAGTCTGGCAGGTTTCGGAGCCGACGCCCGTCATCATTACACTCTCGATATCCGAAAGCGTAAGCGAGTTTTCGCTTAAAAACTTTCCAAATGCACCGTAAAGTGATGCGCGCGGATCACTCGCCTTTACAAGAAACGGAGAGAATATCTTTCCGTCTCGATAACCTATGATTTTCGTCGTGCTTCCGCCGATATCAATTCCGAGAACACACTTCATATTACACGCCTCCAAAGCCGCGTTTTCTAACAAAATAATATACAAAGTTATTATATCATATTCTTTTCGTAAAAGAAACATCTTTTTACAAAAAATCACACCGCCGTATAGGCGGTGTGAAGATTTTTACATTCCGATATTCTCAAGTGCAACAAGATACTGCGCACGGCGCATTTCCTGTTCTGCCATATATGAGCTGTCGCCTGAGTTATGAAGCTCTGAGAGATATCTGTGGTGATTCTTCATAATCTCCGCATTGTTCTTACCGAGAAGCTGGAGAGCTATGCTTGAACACTGGTCAGCCGCACGCTCAAGGTAAGTGAGTGCTTCAAGGAAGATAAGTCCTGAATCGACAACGCATACTCCTTCGCGAAGTCTTGCCGCGTGGCGGTTTCTGAGGACGAGAACCATATCGTCGATTACCTCTTCAAGCGGCTCTATGCGGCGAGCTGATTCTTCGCTGTCCTTCTCAATCGCCTCAACCGTAAGACGGATAATCTCAAGAACTGCATCGTTCATAATCTTAAGCTCAACCTGTGCATTTTCTGAGAAGCTTCTGCCCTCGTCGCGCATCTTTATCGCAAGCTCATCGAAGTTTGTAGCATAGTCGCCGATTCTCTCAACATCGGGGATACACTGCATAAGCATATTGAGCTGACGGTTATCGTGCTCGTTATCAATTTTTCGTGAAAGCTCGATAAGATAGTTATCCGCAGAGTCTGCAAACGAGTCAAGTCTGTTTTCGCAAGCCGAAATTACTTCGGTTACATTCTCGTCATAGTTTGAAAGCTGGGCAATACCGAGAGCGAGGTTATCTCGAGCTGCCTTTGCCATTGCTATAAAGCCCTTGTTTACACCGTCAAGTGCAACAGTCGGAGAAATCATAAGCTTTGTATCAAGAGCTGCAAGCTCAGGATACTTGTCCTCGCCTGTGCTGTCGTCCTTGATAATCTTGCAGGATGCCTTAACAAGAAGAGCAGTAAACGGAAGAAGCAAGAGCGCGGTAATAAGATTGAAGATTGTCTGGAAGTTTGCGATAGCACCGCTGTCAACAAAGCTTCCCCACAAGTTTCCGAAAGCGCCGAAATTCTTAAGAAGCGTCATCGCAATCATAAATACAACCGTACCGATTGTGTTGAAGAGAATATGTACAACGCCTGCGCGCTTTGCATCCTTACCTGTTCCGATTGAGCAAACCATAGCTGTTGTAACGCAGGTTCCGAGGTTTATACCCATAACAATCGGATAAACGAGGTCAAAGGTTATTATTCCCGTTGACGAAAGAGCCTGGAGAATACCGACCGCCGCGGATGAACTCTGGATTATGACCGTAAATACGAGACCTACAACGATACCCATAATCGGCATTTTCTGGAAGTAGAGAATGACATTCTTGAATATATCAGACTCCGCAAGAGGTCTGACGGCATCCGTCATAAAGTTAAGACCTATAAACAGGATGCCAAAACCCATCGCTATCATACCGATATTTTTGGAATTCCCACGCTTTATAAACATAATGAGAAGAATGCCGATAATAAGCGCAATCGGTGCAAGTGTCGTCGGCTTAAAGAGCGTAAGAATGGCATTACCTGAGGAATCAATATCCATAAGGCGGATAATCTGAGCCGTAACGGTGGTACCGATATTCGCACCCATAACGATACTTACAGCCTGGCGGAGATTGAGGATACCCGCACCAATAAGACCTACCGTAAGAACGATAGTAGCAGTAGAGCTCTGTATTATCGCGGTAACAATCGTACCTGTAAGAAGTCCTAAAAAGACATTGTGAGTAAGCTTTCCAAGGAAATTCTTGAGAGCAGCACCCGAACCTTGTTTAAGACCGTCGCCCATAATTTCCATTCCGTAAAGGAACATAGCAAGTCCGCCAAGAAGCGTAACTACCGAAAGAAAAGTATTCATAGACTTCTTCTCCCTTTTACCAAATTTTATTCAGTTTAAATTATATATTATCCGACAAAAATTTTCAAGAGGTTTGTTATAAAAACAAAAATCGCATACCCTCTTAGGGTTCAAGTCCCTTTTCAACAAAAACTACAGCACCCATACAAAAGTATGGGTGCTGTAGTTGGTGCCGGTGGTGGGACTTGAACCCACACGGTGTCGCCACCAACGGATTTTGAGTCCGTCACGTCTGCCATTCCATCACACCGGCTGATAACTTTAATATTATACAATAAGTTTTCTGCTTTGGCAAGTGCA
>JAZTWZ010000011.1:0-2754 GCA_045636165.1 Eubacteriales bacterium | reverse complement strand
CGGCTCTGAAGAGTGGCTCAGTAGATGCTATCTGGGTGTTCTACGGCTGGGCAGGTGTAGCGTGTGAGGTAGCTGGACTTGATACAGATTACTTCGAGTTTGCCGATATAAATCCTGTATTTGACTACTATACACCGGTTATCATAGGTAACAATGGCTGGCTTGAAGAAAATTGCGAAGTTGCAAAGGCGTTTCTTGAGGCGCTTTCAAAAGGATATACCTTTGCAATAGAAAACCCGGAAGAAGCTGCTGAAATTCTTATGAATGCAGCTCCTGAATTGAAAGCAAACAGTGAACTCGTATATGCAAGTCAGGAATACCTTGCAAAAGAATATATTGCCGATGCAGATCGCTGGGGAGAGTTTGATGAAAATCGCTGGGCAGCGTTCTATAACTGGCTGAATGAGAATAACTTGCTCGAAGGTAAGATTAACCCCGATTACGGTTTCACAAACGAGTATCTGCCTGATTGAAATGAAGAAGCTGGAAGTAAAAAACATAAGTAAGTCCTTTGACGGTAAGCTTGTTCTGCAGGATGTTTCGATTGAGCTTCGGAGTGGGGAGCTTGTGTGTCTGCTTGGTGTCAGCGGAGGAGGAAAAACAACACTCTTCAATATCGTTTCAGGACTTCTTGCGCCTGATGCCGGTGAGGTCTTTCTGGATGGAAAAGACATTACGAATCAGCCGGGGCGTATAAGCTATATGTTGCAGAAAGATTTGCTTTTGCCTTATCGGACGATAGAGGATAATGTGGCACTGCCGCTTGTGCTGAAAGGTGCAAAGAAAAAAGATGCGCGTCGGCAGGTGTCTCCTCTTTTTGCCGAGTTCGGTCTCGACGGAACGCAAAAGAAGTACCCATCTGAGCTTTCGGGCGGTATGCGTCAGCGCGCAGCACTTCTCCGGACATATATGTTCTCACAGGATGTTGCGCTACTGGATGAACCGTTCTCGGCGTTGGATACTTTGACAAAAAGCTCTATGCACAGATGGTATCTCAATGTTATGGAGAAAATACGGCTGTCAACATTGTTCATAACACATGATATTGATGAGGCGATTCTTCTTTCGGACCGAATATATCTGCTGTCAGGATCTCCCGGAAGAATCACGGGTGAAATTATAATTAGAGAACCAAAACCGAGAAGCGAAAATTTCAACCTCACGCCTGAGTTTTTGGAATATAAGCGCGAGATACTGTCAAAGCTTTACTGAGTAAGAAAAAGCGATGTGATTAAATCACATCGCTTTTTTGAATTGTTTAATTGATATCGTCAACATTGTACGGCGTTGACTGATAGACATAATAGTTGAGCCAATTTGTATAGAGGAGCTGAGCGTGTGCACGCCAGGTAACAATCGGCGCAAGTGACGGGTCGTTGTTTTCGTAGTAGTTCTTCGGTATACTTATGGGCTTTCCGAGGTTTACATCACGCTCGTATTCGGATGCGAGAGTTCCTGCGTCGTACTCGGGATGTCCGGTAATAAAAATCTGTCTGCCGTTGCGGCTTGCAATTATATATGCGCCCGCATCGGGAGAAGAAGCGAGAACTTCGAGTGAGTCGCATTTTGAAAGAGCATCCTCGTCGACTGCTGTATGACGCGAGTGCGGTGCGAAGAAGAAATCGTCAAAGCCTCGGAGAAGCGGACACTTCGGAGAAAGATTCTTGTGTTTGAAAATTCCGAAGACCTTTCCGTCGCTCGGAGATTTGTCGATACCGTAATGGTAGAATAGTGCTGCCTGTGCGCCCCAGCAGATGTGGAATGTGGAATAGACATTCTTCTTTGACCATTCCATAATTTCGCAAAGCTCGGGCCAGTAGTCAACACTTCCAAACTCAAGTGTTTCAACGGGGGCACCTGTTATAATCATACCGTCATACTTCTTGTTCTTGATTTCTGAAAAATCTTTGTAGAAGGAATCGAGATGTTCGCTCGATGTATTCTTTGAGCGGTGTGTCGCAGTCTTAAGTAAATCAAACTCTATCTGAAGCGGGGTATTTGAAAGAGCTCGGAGAAGCTGTGTCTCGGTAGTGATTTTTGTAGGCATAAGGTTGAGGATAAGTATGCGAAGCGGACGAATGTCCTGGTGCATCGCGCGGAACTCCGTCATAACAAATATATTTTCTTGTTCGAGAATACTCCTTGCAGGGAGTGCATCAGGAATTTTAATCGGCATAACAAATCCTCCTAATTCAATGAAAATATTATATATCAAAACCATATTAAAATCAATGGCGAAAAAATTTTTATGTATAAAATGGAAATTTACATATATAATAACAAATGTGATTACAAAATTTTTGAAAAAAGTTGAAAAAAAGTGTTGACAAAGGGTAGGTGGAGGTGGTATATTATTAAAGCACCTCACGCGAGGGAGCACAAAAAGATTTGAAAAAAATCAAAAAAAGTGCTTGACAGCGGAAGTGCGATGTGATATAATCAATACTCGGTCGCGACTTGAGAGAGTATGCGGCGATGCGATTGAGATCGCATTTGTACCTTGTAAATTAAACAACATAACAGACAACAACGCCGGCGCCTGATATAGGGTGGGCCCCATATCAGGTGCGCAAGAAAAAATTAACTTTGCTTGGAGCAAAGCTCAAAAAAAGATATCAATAAATGATATAAATTTTTTAGAGAGTTTGATCCTGGCTCAGGATGAACGCTGGCGGCGTGCCTAACACATGCAAGTCGAACGGAGTTACTTTGACAGATCCCTTCGGGGTGACGTTGATTTAACTTAGTGGCGGA
>JAZTWZ010000010.1:0-2905 GCA_045636165.1 Eubacteriales bacterium | reverse complement strand
CTTACGGGTTTCGGGCATCTTCTTGCGACGGGTGTACGCGAAAGTATCGCAAAAGACGGTACGCTGGGAATCTTGCGAGGCGGACTCACTGCCGCATCTGCCGGAATATGCGCCTCCGTCGTTCTCGGCGTTATCTGTTCTCTTGTCTTCAAAACCCACGAAAAGTAAAAAAGAACACTTGCAATGCAAGTGTTCTTTTTAATATTAAAGTGAAATTACGATTTCGGTTGAGGTTTCAAGCACTCCCGGGCATAATATCCCGAGATGTACGAGCAAAGCAGAGGGGTAACATCACTCTTCCAAAGCCTGCCCTTAACACAGTACTTCTCTATCCCATTATAAATTAAAATGCATTTATCATTTCTGCCGAAACTTCAACAAGCTTTTCTGCAGTACCCTCAACAAGTTCTGCAGTTGCAACCTCGTATCCGCCTTCAGTAAATGCCTCTTTTGTCGGATAATATGCCTCGTATCCGTTTGCAGCACCAACCGGAATTGTGAGCTCAAACTTTGACTCTGCCTTGATAGCGCGACCGACCTCGGTAAACGGCTCGCCCGGGAAGCCTGCGAATGCGACTCCGCCTGCGGAAATTGCCGTAACAACAAGCTCCTTATCCTTAGTTACATTTGCAAGACCGACTATTCTCTGAGCCTCGGCAACAAGCTCAACTCTCTTCATCTGCGGCTCAACACCCGGAAGTGCCGCATCTACACCAACTTTCTGCTGAAGCTCAACAAGAGCTTTTGCTTTTTCAAGTTCTTCTGCACTTCCTGCCTTTCTGTACTTTATGTTGATGCGCTTCTCAGCAAAGTTTACAGCGCCGTCAGGAAGCTCTTTTGCAAGCTCGTAGTTTGAAAGGACGGAGAACGCAATCTTCTCGCCCATGTGCTTTGCGCGTGTGTATCCCTGTGCGTACGGTTCCTCTCCGCTGAGGCGGACATCGATGTGGTTTGTATCACCCCACGCACCGTTTATGTACATACAAAGTGAATTCGGGATGTTTCTCTCATAAGTTCTGCGGACAAAGCCGGGGTAGTCTGCCGAGAGGTACTCGCCGCCGATAACATCGGGGTGTACCTGGAAGTTTACGATACCGATTTCAGGCTTACCCTCGCGCTTGATGATAAGAAGCTGGCTCTCCTCGTCGGGAGTTCCGAGCGGATGGTCAATCTCGGGGCACTGCCAGCCTGGGTTTGTCTGGACATCGCCGTTCTTCATTCTGAAGCGACGGATGAACGCAATATCCTCAACACGACCGCGTGTGTAGCTCATTTTTGCGGGAGCAAGATCGTTGAGCGCAAGAATTGCGGCATCACCAAGGCGCTTCATAACCCACTCAACATATTCTGCGTTATTGAAGCCGTGTCTGTCTTTTGAAAGACCCGGACCTGTGTGGATATGAGTACAGCAAACAAAAACTGCCTCACGCGGAAGCTTTGCAATTTCCGCAACAGTCGGGCGGAGCTTCTCCATAACCTCCTGGCTGATACCGACAAGGTCACAAGCTATGATAACCGCGCGCTTTTCACCGTCATCAAAAGCAACAGCGTTCGCCGAGAGAGGGTCGAGAACGCCCTTTGCATATCGGGGGTCCTGATAACCCTGAAGATAGCTTCCCATCATAGGAGTTATATCAATTCTTCCAAAACCTGCTTTAAGCATAATTATCACCTTTTCACATATAATATTATTGTGTTTTCTTCTTGCATAATACTACTCTTGACCCTCAAAGTCAAGCGATTTTCGCGTTTTTTCATTCAATGAAAAAACATTTTTTAAGACAGATGCTTTTGGCGAAAAAACAGAGGTCTTGTCGTCCGAATTTTCAAAAAAGATATTGACAAAAATTATAATATGTGATATTCTATTATGGCACTTGAGAGAGTGCGCGTCGCTTGACACCTGCCGCTGTGGTGGAATCGGCAGACACAAAGGACTTAAAATCCTTCGATAGAAATATCGTACCGGTTCAAGTCCGGTCAGCGGCACCAAAGATATATCGCGGGGTGGAGCAGTTGGTAGCTCGTCGGGCTCATAACCCGAAGGTCGTTGGTTCAAGTCCTTCCCCCGCAACCAGAAAGAAACACGATATCCGTCAGGGTAGCGTGTTTCTTTGTCTTTACCGAGAATGATTCGTTCGCAAGTGAGTGCACACACAAACACCGCAGTATCCAAACAGATACTGCGGTGTTTCTTTTTTATTTCTTCTTTAAAATGAGCTTTGAGAGCATCAGGTTTCCGAAATCGCTGTGATTTCCGACCGTACAGACTTCACCGAACATAAAAAGCCCGAGAGCGTCTGTCGGAACGCTTTCTGAAAGTGTTTGCTTAAGGCCAGCACATCCGAAGACGATTGCGTTTTTCTCATTGTAAAACGCAGAAATTCTCTCCTGCGCCGCATCTTTCGGAAGGTATCGGAGTTGCATCCTCTCCGACAAATCGCGACCTGAATAAAGCTTACCGTCGCGGAACGACAGATAAGCGTTTATGCCGTATGTGTCCGAACGTGTAAGATGCTCGAAATCGCTCGCGGAAAGCCCGAGTTTTTTGCGAGCGGCGCAATACCACGAAAGCGCGTCAATTCCGTCAACGGTATCGATATACCGACCCGAAAATGACACAGTATGCTCCGAAAGTATATCATAATGAATATTCTCGCTTTTTACTGAAACATCAAAACTTTCGTCCGAGATAAGGAAAACTGCCGCCTCACCCCTGCCTGTTATAAGCGCACTCTCCCCCGTTTTCGGGCAGATTGCACCGCCTCCGCCGACAAGAGGAGCTTTTACCTTTTCGGAAAGCGCACGGATAAACTCATTCTCCCCACCTGCATTGCCGAGAAGCACTATCGCCGCCTGCCACTTTCCCTCGGGGATATTAGAGAGAACTCCCTCGTAAGTTCCG
>JAZTWZ010000009.1:0-3466 GCA_045636165.1 Eubacteriales bacterium | reverse complement strand
TATGTAGTTAAACGGGCTGTCCTCCTCACAGCAGTATGCGTGAATCGTGTTCTTCTCAGCAGCTGCAGTGAGAATGTCGAAATACTCGCGGACAAGCTTTCCTGCCTTGCCGTAATAGCGATCTGTGAAATCAAGGATAATTGCCTTGTCATCGAGGTCGGGGTCTTCGAGAAGATGAGTAAGAAGATACTTGTTGAGATCCCATGCATCTGTGTATTTGTTCTGAGTTTCAATAAACGCACCCGTAACGCCGCACTCGGCAAATGTCTTTACCGTGTCCTTGAGGCGTGAGAAAATAAGAAGCGGATAATTGAGGACGATGTTGTAGAGATAGTCCCAGACATAAAGCTCACAGCCTGCCTTTTTGCAGTAATCGCCCCAGGCTTTAATCTCTGAAAGGTACTTCTTGTTTATCGGATGATGCGGACCGCGGATGAGGTCGATATAAACATCCGCAAGACGGATGATAACATTCTCATCAGGGAGAGTACCGTCCTTCGGAAGGTCAATATACTCAAGGTATGCAAGCGTTTCAAGCTTGACAAACGGATATACCTTTTTAACCTCGCGTGCAAGACGGTTTATAAACTTGATTACATAACCGCTTCTACCTGCCTCCTTGAGCGTCTTTGTGCACTCAGGACATTCGCAGAAGCAGTATCCCATAAGGTCGTCCATCGAGATAGAGTAGAAATCAGGGAACTCAACACCTGTCTTCTCCGCAAGCTCAACATCTTCTTTGATGAAACCGAGAAGCTTTTCGAGGAGAGCATTGAAGAAACCTTCATTTGAGAAGCAACGGTGACCTTCTTTGAGGCGCTTTCCGTGTGCATTATTCCATGCCCACCACTCAGGATGCTCGTCAAAATACTCTGATGCAGGGAAAAATTTACCCATTGTATGAACATGGTGCGGACGGCCCATAGTAAGCATATCGCCGTATTTGCGTACGCCCTCGTCATAAACGCCGTCAGGAATATTATCATCAATCGGAGAAATGACATTCGTTCTTGTTCTTGCAAGGTGTGCAACACCGCCGATGCCGCAACGCGAATCCATATATGGCTTGCGGTATCTGAAATACGGTGTTCCTTCTTTATGGAAATCTTCTGCGAGTTCCAACGAATCGAGAACGAGAACATCTTCCTCATACGGATTCCACCAACGAACGCCGACTACATCTTCAAGGAAGTGATAAGCGGAATAGATTACACCGCGTTCACCACGCTCAACACCACCTGTGAGAACGAGATTTCCGCCAGCCGCTTTGATTATCCAGTTTTCTTTACTCTTTCCGAGGATATTATTGGCTTTTGCATATTCGGTTTGTCCTACATAGATGCACTTGCCCGAAGCTTCGTTTTCAGAAACTACCGAAAGATTTATTGAAAGCGCTTTCTCTATGTAATTTACAAGCTCCTCTGCCGCTGTTTTTTCGACAACATGAGCATTTTCAGGAATGACTATTTTACAATCATTTACTCCTTTTTTAAGAAAAATCATATTATACTTCTCCTTTTGTACTTTCATACTCCTTAAGTCTATCATATTTTTCCATTTAATTCAATCATTTTCTCGTTTTCTTTAAGCAATAAAAAACACCTTTCCAATTTTATAAAGAGCATACTAATCATGTCGGAAGTCTTATTTGTAAAGAGAAATCTCAGAGACTGTTCTCTCATCCTGATAGATACTGAATTTTACACCTCACATTACAATAGTTTTTTTCTATAATTTTTTGCGCCTTGGAGAAATAGAAAAAGCCTTGGTTTCACCAAGGCTTTTTAATTATTTAGTTTCTATTCTGGAACATTTTGACAATGAGTTCATACGGATCATCGTCATCATTCTCAGCGGTAGCCGCTGCAGGAGCTTCTTCCTTCACATCTTCAAGGATCTTGGTAACTTCGGGGTCCTCCTCAAAGAGAGAAGAACGGAATCTCGGGAAAGCCGGCTCTTCAACAGGCGCTGCTGCAGGAGCCTCCGGAGCTACAGGAGCTGCTGCCTTTACGGGAGCCGCTGCAGGCATCGGGGTTGACTTACCCTCAAAACCCGTAGCAATAACAGTAACTCTGATTTCATCCTCAAGGTCCGGATCAAACGCTGCACCGAAGATGATGTTAGCGTCTTCGTGAGCTGCCTCGCGAACCATCTCTGCAGCTGTCTCAACTTCGTCAAGACCGATGTCGAGAGAACCTGTTATGTTGATGATTACGCCGTGAGCCCCGTTGATTGAAGTTTCAAGGAGCGGACTCTGTATAGCCATACGAGCTGCTTCTGCTGCCTTATCCTTACCTGATGCGCGACCAACGCCCATGTGAGCATAGCCTGCATCCTTCATTATCTTCTTAACATCGGCGAAGTCAAGGTTAACAAGACCGCCGCCTGAAATAAGCTCTGAAATACTCTGGATAGCCTGGCGGAGAACATCGTCAGCTACCTCGAAAGCGTTGAGGAAAGTAATCTTCTGCTCTGAAACACACTTGAGGCGTTCGTTCGGGATAACAACGAGAGAGTCAACCTTTTCTCTCAATGTTTCAATGCCTGCTTCCGCCTGGAGCATACGGGTCTTTCCTTCAAAAGCAAACGGCTTTGTAACAACGCCGATTGTGAGAATTTCCATCTCGCGAGCAATCTCCGCAACAATCGGAGCTGCACCGGTACCAGTACCGCCGCCCATACCGGCAGTAATGAATACCATATCAGTACCTTCGAGCATCTTCTTGATGCTTTCGCGGCTTTCTTCAGCAGCCTTCTTACCTACTTCAGGGTCAGAACCTGCGCCGAGACCCTTTGTGAGCTTCTCGCCGAGCTGAATTCTGTATGTAGCCGAGGACTTATGGAGAGCCTGTCTGTCTGTGTTCATAACAATAAACTCTACACCGCGAACGCCGGAATTTATCATCTGGTTAACGGCATTTCCGCCGCCACCACCTGTGCCGATGACTTTAATGGGAACGATAACTTCTGTGCCTGCATCTAACTCGAAAGGCATATATAAACTCCTCCTTGAGACTTCTTTTGTTACTTTATAATATAACATATATATTTTATAATAGAAGTGACGAAAGGTCAATAGCAATAATTCAAAATTAACATATTTTTTTGCAAAAAGTTTTTCCAGAATAAAAAAGAGGTATCGAAAATCGATACCTCTTTAAAAGTTAAAAGCTAATTATGCCTCAACGCCGATAACAACGCCTGAACCAACTGTTCTGCCGCCTTCACGGATAGCGAAGCGGAGACCTTCTTCGATAGCGATCGGAGTGATGAGCTCAACGTTCATAACAACGTTATCGCCCGGCATGCACATTTCTACGCCGTCTTCAAGTGTGATAACACCTGTAACGTCAGTTGTACGGAAGTAGAACTGCGGACGGTAGTTGGAGAAGAACGGCTTATGACGGCCACCCTCTTCCTTCTTAAGAACGTAAACCTGGCCCTTGAACTTTGTGTGCGGGTTGAT
>JAZTWZ010000008.1:0-5242 GCA_045636165.1 Eubacteriales bacterium | reverse complement strand
GCTCCAACATCTCTGCATTTGTGATATACGGCGGGTTTGAAACTATAACATCAAAGCTTCCGATATTCTGCGGAGGTTCTTTAGTCATATCTGCCTGCACGCATAAAAGGCGCGAGGAAAGCTTCTCGTTATATACATTTTCTTTTGCGACCGCAAGCGCGTTATCGGAAATATCCGCAAGGACACCCCTCGATCCGTCGCGCATAGCACCTATCGCAATTCCGACACAGCCACTTCCGCAGCCGAGGTCAAGAAACCTGAACGGACCATCTGCGCGGCGTAGCGCACAATCGACAAGCGCCTCGGTATCGGAGCGCGGAATGAGGACATCTGGCGTAACCTTGAGGTTAAAACCGTAAAAGTCCCACTCGCCGAGAATATATGCAAGCGGCTCACCTGAGCATCTGCGAAGAGCGATTGATGCCGCCATCGTAGCAACCTCGGCAGACGCGTGAAGATACTTATCGCGGACAAACTCCTCGCGGCTTTTGCCCGTGACGAAGCGGATAATCTCAAACGCCTCAAGCTCCGGCATATTTATTTTTTCTGAAACAAGCTTTCGCCTTACATCCAGATAAACATCATTGTATGTTGTAAACACTTTCTTCAACTACCCTTTAAATTTTACCATTTATCAGCCGTCTCGTCCTCGGGAATGACCTCAGTGAGTGCTGCGATTGCGACCTCGATCATTCCGTCGTCGGGTTCAAAAGTCGTAAACTTCTGAAACCATACCCCCGGTGCGCGGAAGAAGCGCGTAAACAGATTATCATATCTGCCGAGAAGTCTGGTGACCTCATAGCTTATTCCCATAACAACCGGAAGGAGAATAAGGCGAAGCGCCATTCTCACAAACGGGTTTGACCAGCTGACAACCGAGAAGACGAGAATGCTTATTATCATTACCGAGAACATAAAGCTTGTTCCGCAGCGCGGATGCTCCTTTGAAAAGCTCTTTACATTCTCTAGCGTAAGTTCTTTTCCTGCTTCGTAACAGAAGATTGTTTTATGCTCTGCTCCGTGATAAGAAAAGACTCTCTGCATATCCTTCATTCTTGAGACTCCGAACATATATGCAAGGAAGATGCAAATACGGAAAACGCCCTCGAGAATATTTCTCAGAGCATTTGACTTGATTATTCCGTCAAGAAAACCTGCGAGAAGTGTGGGCAGAAATACGAAAAGCAAAACCGAAAGTCCGACACCGAGAACCATCGCGATTCCCATTATAATTTTTTCAACTGTCTTGCTTCCGAATTTTGACTCGAGCCATTTCTCAAATTTTGACTCTTCATCTTCGATTCCCTCCATCGCAACCGATGAAGAATATTCAAGAGCCGCAAAGCCTCTTCTCAGCGAATCGAAAAGACCAATTACTCCGCGAACAAACGGAAGCGAGAAAAATTTACACTTATCTGCAAGACGCGGTTTTTCGTCTATCTTTATTTCAATCTCGCCCGACGGCTTTCTGACCGCTATTGCGCCCTTTTTAGGACCGAGCATCATTATTCCTTCAATCAACGCCTGACCGCCGATTGTGGTCTTTTTGCAACTTTTTATATCACTCATTCTTTATTCTCCGTTTCCTTTACGGGAAGACTTATCGTAACGGTAGTTCCCTCACCAAGCGCACTCTCAATATCGAGAGTTCCGCCGTGAAGCTTTACTATCTCATCGCTGACGGCAAGCCCGATTCCGTTGCCGCTTGCTTTTGATTTACCCTTATAAAACTTCACCTTGACATACGGCAAGTCTTCTTCCGAGATTCCTTCGCCGTAATCGCGGATAACAAGGCGCGCAAGCTTACCTTCGCGAAAAAGGCTTATGTCAAGTTTTTTAGTCTCGCCAATGTGCTTTATCGCGTTGTCGATTATATTGAAGAACACCTGCTTGAGTCGCTCGCGATCACCGTTTATGAAGATATCGTCATCATCGTCCTGGGAATAGTTAACCTCAACCTTTTCCCGTCTGAAGGTCTCTGCATACATAAAGAGCGTTTCCTCAAACTCCGCCTTCAGATCAACAGTATCAACATAGAGCGTGAAGCGTCCGTTTTCCATTCTCGCAAAGTCGAGAAGCTCCTCAACCATTTTTGAAAGACGGCGCGTTTCTTTTAAAATTATTTCAACGCCTCTACCCGTCTCCTCGGCATTTTCCGTACCGACGGTTGTAAGGGTTTCGCCCCAACCGATTATCGCCGTAAGAGGAGTTCGAAGCTCGTGAGAAACCGAAGAAATAAACTCGTTCTTAATCTTTTCCGCGCGCGCAATCTCGGCAGACATACCGTTTATCGCATCAACAAGCTCTCCGACCTCGTCGTCGTACTTTTTTTCAATTACAGCGCCGTAGCTTCCGCCTGCAATCTTGTTTGAAATGTCTATAACCTCGCGAAGCGGGGAGATGATTGAACGAAGGAACATCTTATTGGAAAAGAAAACAATAAGCAGCATCAGGAGTCCGATAATTCCTGCAAGACCTGTCTGGATGAGAATTCTTCTGTCAACATATTGAAGGCTCGTAACATTGCGGACAACGCCGATTACCTCACTCTCGCCCGAAATAAGAGGGCTTGAAACGCTCATAATGCGCTCGCCCGTGTAGGCGTCGTGACCGACGAAGTTTGCCGTTTGCTTTTTTTCAACCGCCTCGGCAATATCAGGGCTCTGCGGCATCATACCTGCAGGGAGACCTGAGGTTGACATTACTATTCTTCCGTTTGCGAAAAGAATCTGCTTTTCGATATTGTCTTTATTCGATACGGAGGCTATCTGCCTCTTTGCGTTTGAATAAAACGAATCTACGCTTGAGGCAAGGTCAATGCTGAAATACTCTGCACTCATGTTCGCGCTGTTGGTAAGGCTTGTTCGGATATTCACATAGTAATAATTCATAACGCTTATTGAAAACACTACTACGCAAACAGCAATTATCAACGCGATATATAAAAGATTGTTAATCATCCAGCGACGACGAAGCCCATTCTTTCGTTGCATTTCCCTTCTCCTTTCCGTAAAAGTTCTCCCTTATTCTATGAATTCCATTTATATCCGAAGCCCCACACGGTCTGAATGTAACCGGGAAGTGCAGGGTCGTCTTCAATCTTGATTCGCAGACGGCGGATGTTTACATCAACTATCTTAAGCTCGCCGTCATAGTCATTACCCCAGACTGCAGTAAGCATATCCTCGCGCGAAATCGCGCGGTCGGGGTTTTCGAGGAAATGTCTCATTATCGTATATTCAACCTGGGTAAGGCGAATTCTCTTTCCGTTTTTGTCAAGAGTACGGTTTCTCGTATTGAGCTCAAACGGACCGCTTGTTATCTTCTCGCTGTCCTCGCCAATAACACCGTCAAGTCTGCGGTAGAGCGCATCGATTCTCGCTATGAGCTCTGTCGGAGAAAACGGCTTTGTCACATAGTCGTCCGCACCCGTCATAAGCCCTGTAACGCGGTCAACCTCCTGCGTTCTGGCAGTAAGCATAATGATTCCGATTTTGGATCCTTTTGTTCTGATTCTTTTGCACACCTCAAAGCCGTCAATTCCCGGAAGCATAAGGTCAAGAAGTGCAACGCCTATACCCGGCTCATTCTCAAGAACCGCGAGCGCATCCTCTCCCGAGCCTGCCTCGCAGACCTCATAGCCTGCACGGCTTAAATTTATAACTATAAAGCTTCTTATGCTGTCTTCATCTTCAACAACAAGGATCTTTTTCTTCGTACTCACCAAAAAACCTCCTATGCAAATAATATTTCAGATGCCCAGTCGCTCTTTCTGTTCTTGAACGCTGTCTTGAAAAAGTCTGCATCTATCGTATAACCTAGGTATTCAGTGGCGATTATCTCTCCTGCAAAAGTCACATTCTCTCGTTCAGAGATTATAACCTTGCTTTGGTCAGACGCGAAAGCCTTTTTGCTTCCGTCTTTCAACACATAGATGTTGAAGAGAGGAGCTTCGACATAGATTTCCTCATCAGCCGTTCCGATTTTTTCTCTTGTAAAGAAGCTTATCTTTACTCTCTGCGTACCTATCGGGACTCTCTTTACGAAAACTGTTTTGCCCCAGGAAACAGGCATTGAGAAATACCAGTTATCCGAGAAAGAGTGATAAGTAAACGCGCGTGTAAGTAATACTCCGCTCTTATCTGCACTTCTCCAGAAATATGTTCTGTCGGTGGAAGTCTTTCCGTCATCTTCCGTCTCTTTCGGTAGCTCAATTGTGCCGTCGTCGTTTACATCGGTACAGAGCGCACTTACGCCGCATATATCACCGTTCGCAAGAAGGTTTATATACTTTCCGTCTTCACAGATAACTATATCGGTTATTATTCCCTTATCTGATTCTCTCTCGATAAACGCACCGCTTACCTCACCGAAAACCTTTCCGCTGAGAATTCTTATAACCTTGCCCTCGTGTTTTGAGAGTTCAACGGAGCCAATCTTTCTGATTTTCTCATCCTCTTCGGAATATATATCTGCCCAAGCTCTGCCGTCGCGCTTTGTAACAGCGAGAAGTTCATTCTTGCCGTCACCGCTTATGTCGCTGACAGAAAACTGATTCGCTTCGATATCGAGAGTCTTTTCCATTCCGTCATATCCGAGGCTGTACGCCGTGACATCGTGGCTTCGCTCGTCATCCGTTCCCCACTTGACGATGAGCTCATAGCCCTCGCCCTCAAGCATCTTGGAATACGAAACGGTATATATCTCGTTCTCGTTACCCTCAATTACATCAAACAGCGTGAAAACTGACTGCGACTGTTCGAAGATGTATATATATGTCTTGTACGAATCGACAACATTGCGGAGGAAAACGATGCCCTCATCCTCGCCGTCTCCGTCAAGGTCAACAAGCTGCACTGGATAGCGGTTGAATCCCGAGCGCGGCTCTGCATATTCAAACCCCTCAAGACGCACCTGCTCAACCGTTTCAAGAAGCGCGCCCTGCGTTTCGGGCATCTCGGGAAGAGCAAAAATATCCGACTGCGTATCTTCCCCACAGCCTGCGAATATAAGAACCAGTAATAATGCTAAAACAAACGCCTTTTTCATGATACTTGAACAGCCTCCCCTTCCCTTGATTTTGAATATAATCTATCAACAATAATTATATTATAAAACCAAAAAAAACACAATATAAATAATAAGAAAATTCCGCTTTTTTAATGCTAAAAAAGCGGAATTTTTTATCTCTTTTGCAATTCGCTGAAAATCGTCTTTTTTGCGCTTTTTGCCAGCGACAAAA
>JAZTWZ010000007.1:0-14042 GCA_045636165.1 Eubacteriales bacterium | reverse complement strand
CCACAGTTGTCTTCCTAAGACCGCTTGGCCTCCGACTTGTTTCCGCGAAGTGCCGCAGCAACCAACCTCTCGGGCACATACGAAGAAAGCTTCGCCGTTTTCTGATATCCGCAGAGATTGAATCTCGCCGAACGAACGCTTCTTCCTTTTATAAGAATGCTCGCATAATACAGCGTTCCTCGCATATCCACGGGGACTCCGCCGACATGGCGACCGAATATTACTTCTGTTCCGTTTGTTCCCTCAGAGACAGATACGATATAGATTCCGCCCTCGCTGTGAAGCTTCGAAGCAAAGGTCGCCGCAAGCTTTCTTGCTGCTTCAGTCTTTTCCGCAAGAGTCGGAATCTCGCCGTCGCTTTCAACTGCGATTCCGAGAGTTTCGTCCGTCTCTTCTCTTGTGTCGGTATAGGTAAGCGTTCCGTCGGGAGAAATCTTGAGTGTTACGCGGTCTGCAATATAGACCTCTGTTCCGTCCTGCTCGGCATACTTCTCAGGCGCAACATCCGAAAGCCCGAACACCTCAAGCGCCGCGGCGGAAGTTTCGGTAGAGAAGTTAATTACAGAGTTGAATGCCGAGAGAATCGGAAGCTGTTTTGCATTTTCAGCTATTATCGTTTCGTGGACAAGAGAACGGAAATCTTCCTCCTCTTTCTCTGCAGCAAAGCTTACTCTGTCGCAAGAAAGAAGTGACATTGAATTTTTGAGATTTTCAGAGGACACATCCGTCTGCGCGAAATATATTTTTCCTGTGTCCGCGTTTTTTACATAGATTGTGACATTTCGCTTTTCAGCCGAAAACACATAGTATCTGCCGTAGATGCTTTCGTTTTCCTGGAAAGAACCGAGCCACATTGCCAGCGTTGAGAGCGGAATCTCGGAGCGGTAGTCCAAAAAAACACCTGCGCCCGAAATAGCCTTTTCCCATGCAGACAAATCTGCCTCTGAAAAGTCTTTCGCGCGTCTTATGCTCTGTGCAATCTCGGAGCGCACACCGAAATACAGCTCATCGCTTATGTCACTTGAATAGATTGCACCGCGACGACCGTTTTCATCGTTTATCGCAAGCGCAAGCGGTCTTATCCCGAAGCGGTCAAGGTCGGAATCTTTTCCCGTTCTGGTCTCCTGCTGGACGGCAAAATCAAAAAACGAGTCAACCCTGAGTTCGCCGAACGGACTGTCGTAAAACCAGACGGCGTAAGTCAGATAAACCATACCGATAAGGAGAACGCAAATCAGAACGGTCTTTATTTTTTCTTTTGTTGAATTCATACGGCCTCGCCCCCCGCATCAAGCGGCAGGAAAACAGAAACACAAGTTCCCTTTTTGTACTCGCTTTCGAGCTTTATCTCGCCGCCGTAATGCTCGACAATCTCTTTCGCGATTGCAAGCCCGAGTCCCGTTCCTCCCATTTCGCGGCTTCGTGCCTTATCGACACGGTAGAAGCGCTCAAACAGGCGTGGAATATCCTTTTCAGGGATACCTATACCGTTATCCTTAACCGTTATTTTAACGAAGTTATTTTCTGTTTTTTCTGCAGAGAATTCGATTTTGCCGTTATCAGGAGTGTATTTTACCGCATTTGAAAGAAGGTTTACGAAAACCTGCTCGATTCTCTCGCGGTCGCCGTAGAATGTCGAGAGAGAAGCATCCATCGACATAGTAAGCTTTTGACCGCGGCGGCGCGCTTCCATCTCCATAGCTCGGTATGCATTTTCAACGCTCTTCTTGAGCGAAAAGTTCTCGTTCTTCCAGTCCATCTTCGCAGAGTCAAGCTTTGAAAGCGAGAGAAGGTCTTTTACTATTCGCGTCATACGGTCAGTTTCGTTCAATATAACATCGAAGAACTGAGCTTTCATTTCCTCAGGCGCATCGGGAGACTCTGCAAGAGTTTCAGTATAACTCTTTACATTTGTAAGCGGTGTGCGAAGCTCGTGGGAAACATTCGCAACGAACTCACGGCGCGACTTCTCAAGCTTCTGCTGAGCCGTAAAGTCGTGAATAATCGCGATGACGCCGTGCTCTCCGCCCTCTTCTCCGAAGAGCGCGAAGCTTATCTTGAGCGTCTTTTCTCCGACCTCAAGGTCATACTCCGAAAGACCTTCCTCATTCCTGAGAAGGTCAGAAAACTCTATCCCGCTTTCCTTGAAGATTTCGTTGTAGGTCTTGTCCCTTTTCTCGTCAAAACCAAGCATCTCAACTGCAGCAGGGTTATAGTGGATAAGGTTTCCGTCATCCGAAAACGCCGTGACGCCGTCAGCCATATAAAGGAATATCGTGTCAAGCTTATTTCTTTCATCCTCAACCTTTGCAAGCGTAGAGTTGAGTGCGCTTGCCATGTCGTTGAAGGTTTCAGTAAGCGTTCCTATCTCGTCGTTTGAGTTTACCGTAAGCGAGGTGTCAAGTTCGCCCATTGAGAGCTTTTTTGCTCCCTTTGTGATGTTTTCAATCGGGGTGGTTATAGTTTTTGCAAAAAGGAAGCTAAGTATTACTGCAATCAAAAGTGCAAATGTCATGCTTCGAAGGATGATTGAGAACATCGACGAGGTAAGATTCTGCATATCCTGCTTCGTGTCTTTTATATAGACAATGTATTTTACCTTTCCGTCAACCTCTATCGGGCAGGCACGGTCGATATAACCGCTTGAAATTTTCTTCTCCTGACCGATTTTTCCCGAAAGCGCAGAAATAATTGCAGGTGTTCTCTCTACCTCGCCCTCTTTTGAACCGAAGAGAGTTTTTCCTGTTTCGCCGTCGAGTATGTAATAGTTGCGGTAACTGCTTATCTTCATCGCGGAGGAATACGCCTTCACCGCCGTATTGAGCCTTGCTGCTCCGTCCTCTGCCTTTGCTTCGTTTTTGAGCATGGCAAATAACTCGGCGTTGAAAACCGAGTTCATCTGCTCCGTAAAATCGTCGAAGTAATAGACCGATACGCGGTTGAGCATAAAGGTTCCGACAATCGCCATTACGGATACGATCAAAAGAACAAATACGAGAACAAGCTTCATCTGCAATGAACGCAAGACCAATCCCTCCAAGCAAAGCGCGAAGCGCGTTTAATCTGCAAACATATATCCTGCACCGCGGCGCGTAACAATACGCACGGGGTTTGCAGGGTCATCCTCAATTTTTTCGCGGAGACGCCTTACCGTAACATCAACCGTACGAAGGTCGCCGTAGTAATCATACTGCCACACTTTTTCCATAAGCTCTTCTCTTGAGAAGACGGAGTTCGGCTGGGTTGCAAGAAACTTTATAAGGTCAAACTCACGCGGAGTAAGCTCTACATGCTCGCCGTTCTTTCTGAGATCAAGACTCTTTAAGTTTATGACAATATTCCCGAAAACAATCTTATTTTCGTCGCTGACAGAAGCTGACGTGGCCTCTTCCGACGGAGTAAAGCCGCGGCGGACATTTGCCTTTACGCGCGCCATAAGCTCGCGCATTGAAAACGGCTTTGTTATATAGTCGTCCGCGCCAAGCTCAAGACCGAGAACCTTGTCAACCTCTTCCTCACGCGCCGTTACCATAATTATCGGAACATTCGAGGTTTTTCTGACAGCCTTGCAGACCTCAAACCCGTCAAGCTTCGGAAGCATGACATCGAGAAGAACAAGGTCGGGGTTCTGCTGGGTAGCTTTGTTGAGCCCGTCCTCGCCGTCATAGGCGCAGATGACCTCATATCCTTCCTTCTTCAAATTGAATTCGAGGATATCCGCAATCGCCTTTTCATCCTCAACAACAAGAATTTTCTTTTCCATATTTCATACCTCCCCGTTATATACCTAACTCACGAGCGGCTCTGAGAATGAGAATGACGGTTTTTGCATCCGCAATTTCCCCGTCCTCACACATTCTGACAGCTTCCGCTATATCAACAGACGAAACCTCTAAAAACTCACCCTCGTCGGGATGCGCCTCGCCTGCTACAAGACCTTTTGCGATATACAAATGGAGTCTTTCCGTAAAGCATCCCGGGGACGGATAGGAAAACCCGAGATATTTCATCTCCGCCGCCGTATATCCCGTTTCCTCCGAAAGCTCGCGGACAGCGCAGTCGAAATGCGCCTCCGAACCGTCAACCTTACCTGCAGGAACTTCGGTAATCACCTTTCCAAAAGGATATCGAAACTGCGAAACCAGAATGACTTTATTATCATCCGTTATCGGAAGAACTGCGACGCCGTCGCAATGCTCACAGACCTCACGGGTTGTCTTCCTGCCGCCGACCTCAACAGAATCGACGCGAACGCTCATTATTCTTCCTTCGAAAATGCGCTCACTCGAAAGAGTTTTTTCTTCCATGTTCATATTTTTTGTATCTCCTTACGCAGAAGATTGAACGCCTCCTGCGCCGCACGCGATTTTGCAAGAGCGCGGCTCATCGGCTGATAAATCTTTGAGCTTACAGTTTTTCCCGAAAGCGTTACTGCGACATAAACCGTACCGCCGGGGTTCTTTTCGTCACCTGACGCAGGGTCTGCATATCCCGTAACGCCGATTCCTGCATCTGTATTAAACTTCCTGCAGGCGGCGCGCGAAAGCTCCTCGGCGCACTCACGGCTTACCGCACCGTAGGTATCAAGAAGCTCCTTCGGGATACCTAAAAGCTCCATTTTCATTTCGTTTGTATATGCACATACTCCGCCGCGGAAAAACTCAGATGCACCCGATATATCAGTAATAAGGCTTGCAACAAGACCGCCTGTGCACGATTCTGCAGTTGCGAGAGTCAGTTTCTTTTCAAGTAGAAGCTTTGCAACCGCCGCGTGGAGAGATTCAATATCGACTCCGTAAACAACATCGCCGAGAATGTCACATACTCTCTCTATAACAGGCTTTGTTATTGCATCCGCCTCTTCCTCGGTTTCTGCCTTTCCCGTAACGCGGAGAAGCACCTCGCCGTCTTTTGCATACGGCGCAAGTGTCGGGTTCTCCATTTCCTCGGCGAAGGAAGCTATCTTACTCTCGACCGAGCTTTCTCCCATACCGTAAATTCTTATACCGTGGGACACAAGATGAGAATCTGAAAGCTTCTTAAGATACGGAACCATTCTGTATTTTACCATCGGTTTGCACTCGCGCGGAGGTCCGGGAAGCATAATGAGAATCTTTCCCTCATCCTTGATTGCACAGCCGGGAGCTGTTCCCCATTCGTTTACGAAGACCTCGCACCCCTCGGGAAGATACGCCTGACGGGCGTTGTTCTCCGTCATGTCGCGACCGAGGTTTTTAAAATATGCCTTGATCCTTTTAAGCTCTTCTTCGTTAAGGACAAGCTCTTTTCCGAACGCACGGGCGGCAACCTGCTTCGTGAGGTCGTCAAAGGTCGGACCGAGGCCTCCCGTTGTTATTATTATATCTGCTCTTTTCTTTGCCGTCATAATGACATCGTAAAGTCTGTCGGGGTTATCTCCGACAACCGTCTGATAATACGCGTTTATGCCAAGCTCAGAAAGAGCTCTTGCAACGGTAACGGCATCTGTATTCGTAATTTCGCCAAGGAGAAGCTCTGTTCCCACAGCGATAATCTCGGCAGAAAGACTCAAATGAGTTTACCTCTTTTCAAAATTAAATTATTTCGATATTAGCGACCGCCTCATCCACAAGCTCGTCAAACGGAAGATTCTTCTCTTCCTCGACTATCTGCGAAAGCTTCGGCTTTGTTCGCGGATGCTTCGGCGTAAATACCGTACAGCAATCTTCATACGGAAGTATTGACGTTTCAAATGTATTTATGCGGCGCGCAATCGCAACAATCTCCTCTTTATCCATACCGATTACGGGGCGAAGCACAGGAAGTTCGATTCCGTTTTCCGTAACGCCGAGGGCTTCCATAGTCTGGCTTGCAACCTGACCGAGGCTCTCCCCCGTAATGAGCGAGCCACAATCACGCGATACCGCAATTTTTTCGGCTATCTTCATCATAAAACGGCGCATAATTAGAGTGAAATACTCTTCTTTACAATGTGCGCGTATCTCTTCCTGAATTTTAGTAAACGGAACCATAGCTATCTTTATGTTTCCTGCATATACGCCTACAAGACGGGCAAGTTCAATTACCTTCTGCTTTGCGCGCTCGGAGGTATAGGGATACGAGAAAAAGTGAATTCCGAAAAGCTCGACACCGCGCTTTGCCATCATATACGCCGCAACGGGGCTGTCGATACCGCCCGAGAGCAGAATTGCCGCACGGCCGTTTATGCCGACCGGAAGACCGCCTGCACCCGGAGTGGGGTTAGCGTGGACGAATGCGGCACGGTCGCGAATCTCAACACGCACGCATACCTCGGGATTTCTAACATCAACCTCGAGATTTTCAAAAGCATCGTGAAGCTCGCCACCAACTGCAATCGCAATCTCTGGAGACTTCATCGGGAATGATTTATCCGAACGCTTTGCTTCAACCTTGAAGGTTTTTGCAAACTGCAGGGTATCGGCAAGGTACTCCTTCGCAGTTTCGATAATTTTCGTAATATCCTTTTCGCACTCTGCCGCACGGGATATATTTACGACACCAAAAACCTTTGTTGCCGCTTCAAATGCAGAGTCCATATCGCAGTCTTCACTCTGCGGTTCGACATATATCGTCGACTGCATACAATAGATTTTGAACTCGCCGAAGTTTCTTATTCTCCACGCGAGATTCTTCATAAGTCTTTTTTCAAAATTTCCTCGGTTGAGACCCTTAAGCACAAGCTCACCGAGCTTTAAAAGCATTATTTCCTTCAAGTTTTTTACACCCTCAATTCAATATAACTATACATCGTAATTATACTACATTTATAAAATTTTAGCAAGAGAAATACTATAAGTTGACAAAAAGAGCAGTCGAAAAACGACTCCTCTTTTATCTTGCATGGGATAGGAAAAAAGTTTCGGAATGTGCAAACCGAACCCGAAGTAGTACCGTGAGTACGTCAAGCGGTTCGGTTTGTGCATAATAAAAAGGCTTTCGTGCGAAAGCCTTTTTATGTTCCGGGAGTTTTTAACATCCCATATTATATTCTTGCTTTTGCTTCGCAATAGACGCATCTTTCTGCGCCGGAAGCTGTTTTCTTGAACATGTGTTCAAGCTCCTGCTCGGTTGAAGTGATGCAACGAGGATTTACGCACTTATGCTCGCCGATTGTGAACTTTGAATCGTCAAGGGATGTGTTTCCTTCCTGCTTTGCCTCTTCAAGAAGCTTTAAGATAAGCGCCATTCTCATATACTTTCCGTTTTCTACCTGCTTAAAGTAGCAAGCGCGCGGGTCTTTATCAACTGCTACGGAAATTTCGTTTACGCGCGGAAGCGGATGGAGAATGCACATATCGCTCTTTGCGTTTGCAAGCTTGTCAACTGTGAGGATGTAGCTGTCCTTAAGACGGTTATACTCCTCGTCTGTCTCAAAGCGCTCCTTCTGAATTCTCGTCATATAGAGAACATCAAGCTTCGGCATAGCCTCTTCAAGAGAAGTTGTTTCTTCAAAATCAAAGTCAACTTCCTTCTTAATATAGCTCGGAACCTTGAGCTCCTCAGGAGAGATGAGAATAACTTTTATTCCCTTATATCTCGCAAGAGCTGAGATAAGCGAATGAACGGTTCTGCCAAACTTGAGGTCGCCGCAGAAACCGATTGTTATATTGTTGAGGTCACCCTTCTCGCGGTAAATCGTAAGAAGGTCTGCAAGAGTCTGGGTCGGGTGGCAATGTCCACCGTCGCCGCCGTTGATAACAGGAACGGTTGCGCTTCGAGATGCAACAAACGGTGCACCCTCCTTCGGGTGGCGCATAGCGATAATGTCGCAGTATGCGCTCATAACGCGAGCGGTATCAGAAACACTCTCTCCCTTTGATGCTGACGAGCTTGCCGCCTCGGAAAAACCGAGAACACTTCCGCCAAGCTCAAGCATAGCTGCCTCAAAGCTTAAGCGTGTTCTTGTTGACGGCTCGAAGAAGAGCGTTGCAAGCTTCTTTCCGTGGCACATCTCGGAATATTTCCACGGGTTTTCCGTGATATCGCAGGCCGTATGGATAAGCTCTGCAATCTCTTCGCAGGTAAGGTCAAGAATATCTATAACACTTCTCATTTTCCTGCTCCTATCCAACTCTCGTCCGACGGGTTGTTTCGAAACTTTATAAGACGCTCAACATCCTCAGGCTTGATATAGCCTTCGTCTGCTGCAACGCGAGCAATAACATCAAAGTTTGTGAGCGAGATGTTCTTTACATTTGCAGCTGCAAGACGGTCAAGACCCTTCTGCATACCGTAGGTGAAGATTGATACAACGCCGAGGACTTCTGCTCCTGCCTCACGGAGAACATTTACAACCTCGATAACGCTTCCGCCTGTTGAGATAAGATCCTCAACAACGACAACCTTCTGTCCCGGCTCAAGTCGACCCTCAATCTGGTTTCCGCGACCGTGGTCCTTTGCGCCCGAACGGACATAGCCCATCGGGAGATCCATAATATGACCACAGATTGCAGCGTGGGCAATACCTGCAGTAGAAGTTCCCATAAGAACCTCAGCCTCGGGGTAGTTCTTCTTAATAAGTTCGCAAAGTCCGTTTTCTACATCAAGACGAACCTTCGGAGCTGTAAGAGTAAGGCGGTTATCACAGTAAACCGGACTCTTTATTCCGCTCGCCCAAGTAAACGGTTCTTCCGGACGGAAGAATACTGCCTTTATTGATAACAAATCTTTTGCAATAAGCTTTTCCATTATCTTTATCCTCCCAAAAATTAATCTACAAACTCGCTGACACAGCGCTCGTATGCTGCAACCGGGTCTTCGTCCGCTGTAATCGGGCGACCGACTACGATATAGTCAGAGCCGATTTTCTTAGCCTCACTTGGCGTCATAACGCGCTTCTGGTCACCGATATCGCCGTCTGCAAAGCGGACACCCGGGGTAACCGTGAGGAAGCTCTTTCCGCAACGAGTATGAACCTTTTCTGCCTCAAGCGGAGAGCAGACGACACCGTCAAGCCCTGCATTTTTCGCAGTTTCAGCATAGTGCATAACAACCTCGTCAATCGGCTTTTCGATGAGAAGGTCTCGCTCCATAGCACCTTGGTCGGTAGAGGTAAGCTGTGTTACCGCGATAAGAAGCGGACGGGTTCCGTCCTCGCGAGTAAGACCTTCAATGGCCGCTTTCATCATTGCGCCTGTTCCTGCCGCGTGAAGGTTTGTTATATCTACATCAAGGTTGCGAAGAACACTCATCGCCTTTTTAACCGTGTTCGGGATATCGTGAAGCTTTAAGTCGAGGAAGATTTTATGTCCTCTCTTCTTTATCTCGCGGACAATCTCAGGACCCTCTGCATAGAAAAGCTCCATACCGATTTTTACGAACGGCTTTCTTCCCGTGAATTTATCGAGGAATGCGAATGTATCCTCTTTGCTCTTGAAATCGCATGCAACTATAACATCTCTTCCCATTATTTCGCCACTCCTATTATCTCTTTTAAGTCTTTGATTCCGTATTTTTCCATTGCAGCAGGAAGTTCTTCAATTATATCACGGCAAACCGTCGGGTTAATGAGGTTAGCCGCACCGACTTCAACTGCCGTTGCGCCTGCCATCATCATTTCGATTACATCTTCAGCGCTCGATACGCCGCCCATTCCAACAACGGGGACCTTGACCGCGTTTGCGACCTGGCAAACCATACGGACAGCTACGGGAAAAATTGCGCTTCCCGAGAAGCCGCCCATCTTGTTTGCGATGACGGGTTTTCTTGTTTTTAAGTTTATTCTCATACCGAGAAGCGTATTTATAAGGCTTATGCCGTCAGCACCTTCTGCTTCACACGCCTTTGCGATTTCCGCAATGTCTGTGACATTCGGCGAAAGCTTTATTATAATCGGTTTCTTTGTAACCTTTCTTACTGCAGCCGTAACTTCTGCCGCAGCAGACGGGTTTGTGCCGAAGCTCATTCCTCCACCGTGGACATTCGGGCAACTTATATTTACTTCGAGCCAGCCAATTTCATCTACTTCAGAAAGTCTCTCGCAGGTATAGGCATAGTCCTCAACCGAAAAACCGGAGACATTCGCCATAACCGGCTTGTGAAAAACCTTAAAAAGCTTCGGAAGCTCTTCTGAGATAACCTTGTCAACGCCCGGGTTCTGAAGACCTACTGCGTTTATCATTCCTGCGGTACACTCTGCAATTCGCGGAGTCGGGTTACCGAAGCGCGGGTCGCGGGTTGTACCCTTGAAGGAGAATGTTCCGAGGCAGTTTATATCGTAAATCTCGGCAAACTCATATCCGAAACCAAAGGTTCCGCTTGCCGGAATTACGGGGTTTGTAAGTTCAATTCCGCAGAGGTTTACGCTTAAGTTTCCCATAAGATTTCCTCCTTTTTGAGCACGGGTCCTTCCTTGCATATTCTCTTATAGCCCGTGACAGTCTTGCAGGAGCATCCCATACATGCGCCAAAGCCACAACCCATTCGCTCCTCAAAGCTGAACTGTGCATCGGTAGCTGATGCGGAATATACCGCGCGGAGCATCGGCTCAGGACCGCAGGTGTAGATGTATGAATATGAAATATCACGCATTGCATCGGTTACGAAACCGCGGATACCGAATGATCCGTCAACCGTTGTTACATAAACTTTCGCACCAAGAGCTTCAAACTCATTTTTATAGAAAATCTCATCCGCTCTGTTGAAGCCGAGGATTACGGAGACCTTCTTACCTTCTGAAATAAGCTTCTTTGCAAGAAGATACATCGGCGGAACGCCGACACCTCCGCCAATAAGAAGCGGAGCATCACCCGAAGGCTCAAGGTCATAGCCGTTACCGAGACCCGTGAGGATATCAAGCTCATCTCCCGCTTTCATTTCGGAAAGCTGCTCGGTTCCCTTTCCTACTACCTTGTAGATAAGTGTAAGAACATCGCCGTTTATATCGCAGACGGAAATCGGACGGCGGAGGAACTTGCCCGAAAGGGCAATATTTACAAAACCGCCGCAGACACAGTCTGATGTGTCACCCGAAAGCTCCATCTTATAAACGCTTGCATTGAGCGCGATATTTGATTTAACCTTAAAAATTGACTGTTTCATCAAATCACCTATGCATCTATTGTGGAAATTGTAAGCGTTGTTTCCTCAAGAACATCGAGGAGAACGCGGACAGTATCAAGAGCTGTAAACATTGTTACATTGTTCTCTATTGCAAGGCGGCGGATCTCAGCACCGTCGCTCTCCTGACCTGTTGAGCCGGGGTCACGGGTATTGATTACATACGCGATATGTCCCTGACGGAGAGCATTCGGAATCTCTTCGTTTCCGTCGCTTATCTTCTGGAGAATATGAGTTCTGATACCGTTTTCCTTAAGGAAGCGAGCAGTTCCTTCAGTTGCCTGAATATTGAAACCGAGATTGTAGAAACGGCGGATGAGCGGAAGAGCTTCTTCCTTATCCTTGTCTGCAATCGTAGCAAACACCGTTCCGTAATTCTGGAGGTGCATACCCGATGCCTGAAGAGCCTTGTAAAGCGCGCGGTTCAATTTATCGTCATAACCGATTGCTTCACCCGTTGACTTCATCTCAGGTGAGAGGTACGCATCAAGACCGCGGATCTTGCTGAAAGAGAATACCGGAACCTTTACATACCATCTCTTCTTCTCTTCGGGGTAAATATGGAAGATTCCCTGCTCCTTGAGGCTCTTACCGAGGATTACTTCTGTTGCGATATCCGCAAGAGAGTAGCCCGTAGCCTTTGAAAGGAACGGAACTGTTCGGGATGAGCGCGGGTTTACCTCGATGATAAATACATTATCGTCCTTATCAACGATGAACTGGATGTTGTAAAGACCGACGATGCCGATACCGAGACCGAGCTTCTTTGCATACTGGAGAATGATTCCCTTTACCTTGTCGGAAATTGAGAAGGTCGGGTAAACGCTTATGGAGTCACCGCTGTGGACACCTGTTCTCTCAACAAGCTCCATAATACCCGGTACGAATACATCGTGGCCGTCGCAGATAGCGTCAACTTCAACTTCCTTACCCTGGATGTACTTATCGACAAGTACGGGCTTATCCTCGTCAATCTCAACCGCTGTGCGGAGGTACTGGCGAAGCTGTTCCTCGTTGCTTACTATCTGCATTGCACGACCGCCGAGAACGAAGCTCGGACGGACGAGAACGGGGTAGCCGATTTCGTTTGCTGCAGCGATACCGTCTTCGATCTTTGTGACGGCTTTTCCCTGCGGCTGCGGAATATCGAGTGATTTAAGCACCTTTTCAAAGCTGTCGCGGTTTTCTGCACGCTCGATAGCATCGCAGTCTGTACCGATGATTTTTACACCGTGTGCGCGAAGCGGCTCTGCAAGGTTAATCGCAGTCTGACCGCCGAGCGATGCGACAACGCCCTCAGGCTTTTCAAACTCGATTATGTTCATGACATCCTCTGTCGTAAGCGGCTCAAAGTAGAGCTTATCGGCAGTTGTGTAGTCTGTTGAAACTGTTTCGGGGTTGTTGTTTATGATGATTGCTTCATATCCTGATTTCTTGATTGTGGTTACAGCATGAACGGTTGAATAGTCAAACTCAACACCCTGACCGATTCTTATCGGACCTGCACCGAGAACGATAATCTTCTTTCGATCTCCAAGACGGCTCTGATTCTCGCCCGTATATGATGAATAGAAGTACGGGATATATGCGCCTGTATGGCTTGTATCAACCATCTTGTATATCGGGAATATATTGTTCTTCTTGCGGTAATCAAATACCTCGCGCTCCGTAATCTTCCAGAGCTTTGCGATGTACTTATCGCAGAAGCCGAGCTTCTTTGCCTCGATGAGTGTTTCGAGGTCGAACTTGTTGCTCTCTATCTTCTTTTCAGCATCCGTAATCTGCTTGAACGCCTCAAGGAAGAACGGAGTGATACCCGTTACCTTATGAACCTCGTCGATATTTGCACCGAGCCAGAATGCCTCAGCAATCGCGAAGAGGTTATCGTCGTGGAACTCGCTTATATATTCAATGAGCGCTTCCTTCTTCATTCCGTCAAACTTCGGGTGGTTGAAGTGGTGAGCACCGTTTTCAAGCGAACGGACGCTCTTGAGGAGACACTCGGAAAGATTTGAGCCGATGCCCATAATCTCACCCGTTGCCTTCATCTGTGTTCCGAGCATATTTGATGCCTGAGTGAACTTGTCAAACGGGAATCTCGGAAGCTTTGCAATTATATAGTCAAGCATCGGCGGTTTTGCCGCTGTTGCACCTGCAAGCGGAATTTCGTCGAGAGTCATACCGACTGCAATCTTTGCAGTAACGCGAGCAATCGGGTAACCGCTTGCCTTTGAAGCAAGAGCGGATGAGCGCGAAACGCGCGGGTTGACCTCGATGAGGTAATACTCGCTTGAATTCGGGTTGAGCGCAAACTGAACATTGCAGCCGCCCTCAATCTTGAGCTCGCGGATGAGCTTTATTGCACTGTCGTTGAGCATCTTTTCGTCTTCTTTTGAAAGAGTCATAATAGGAGCAACAACGATAGAGTCGCCCGTATGAACACCAACCGGGTCAACATTTTCCATTCCGCAGATGGTGATAGCGTTATCCGCACTGTCGCGCATAACCTCAAACTCAATTTCCTTATATCCCTTTACGCTCTTTTCGATAAGAACCTGATGAACCGGAGAGAGTTTGAATGCGTTTCTGCCGACTTCAAGAAGCTCTTCTTCGTTGTTTGCAAAACCGCCGCCTGTTCCGCCGAGAGTAAATGCCGGACGGAGAACAACCGGATAACCGATTTCTGCAGCAGCCTCCTGTGCTTCCTCAAGAGAGTATGTAATCTTTGACGGAATCGTCGGCTCGCCGATAGATTCGCAAAGCTCCTTGAACATCTCACGGTCTTCTGCGCGCTCAATGCTTTCAGAAGAAGTTCCGAGAAGCTGAACATTACATTCGCGGAGAATTCCCTTCTTCTCAAGCTGCATAGCAAGGTTGAGTCCTGTCTGTCCGCCAATACCCGGAACGATTGCGTCCGGACGCTCGTGGCGGAGAATCTTCGCGACATACTCAAGCGTAAGCGG
>JAZTWZ010000006.1:0-6734 GCA_045636165.1 Eubacteriales bacterium | reverse complement strand
CCTTTTTCATGATACTTGAACAGCCTCCCCTTCCCTTGATTTTGAACATAATCTACCAACAATAATTATATTATAAAACCAAAAAAAACACAATATAAATAATAAAAAAATTTCCCCTTTTTTATGGTAAAAAAACGGAATTTTTTATCTCTTTTGCAATTCGCTGAAAATCGTCTTTTTTGCGCTTTTTGCCAGCGACAAAATCGCCTCATAAATAAGCTTTTTTGTTTCGTCGTCAAGATCTCGGAAACCGTTCACAATCGAAAGCGCGTTTGCAAACCAGTTGCCCGAAAGGTCGCTTATTGTTTCAGCACTCGTTCCCACAACCGTCTCATACAGCGCATCAACAATTATCTCGCGTTTTTCGGGTTCCATCCGTCCTATCCATTCCCTAAGGGTTGCATCAAGAAAGCGGCTTGTATCCGTAACCTTTTCGAGATACTTGAATTTATCTCTAACAACTACCCAGGAATATGTATCGTGCTGCAGAAGCCCTGAATATGTGCTGTCAACAATTGTATATTCCTCTTCGTGTGAAAGAAGAAGTCCGACAACAGATGACTTCGGAACATAAGTATTTATGCGCTCCCGTACAGCAAGATACCCCGGCATTCCGAGAACGCGCTCGTCAAAGCCCGGTCCGTCGAAATTATCAACTCGGACTATCCTCGCCTGCACCTTGTGCTTTGAAAATGCCGCAGCATATACTGCGAGATTTCCACCCTTTGAATGTCCGCCGCAGATAATTTTCCCGCGTACCCTTCTTGCAATTTTCTCTACATATTCAACCGCAAGCTTCTGCGCCGGAACGGGAAAAGTAAAGCTCATATTGAAGTCCTCTTTCCAACCGACGAGAGTATCGTCCGTGCCGCGGAACGCTATGTAATAAAGCGCCTGAGAAAGCTTTACGGTAATTGCCGAAAACTGCGTTTCGGTCTCAGTATCTATCGTATCCTCATATCCAAAAACATAACATTCGGAAAATCTCGAGGATGTCTCAAACGCCTCTATAACGAGTCTGTCGTCCTTGTGCACAAGGTGTGCGTCAAGCTCCTTATTCTCAAGCATCGCACGGCACGCGTCCGAGACCTTCATCGGAAAAGGTCCTCCTGCAAGCTCAAACGGCGCATACGAAAAGCGCGAAAGCAGCATCCCGTCAACCTCATTTGGCTCTGCCAGAGAAAACGGAATATCCCCTCTCCACTCAAGATAATCAAAACAGTTTGCCACAAAACACACCCCCACATCAAATGTATGACCGAGGCTCCTTTGTATATACCACTATCCCAAACTCCGCGCGGCAGGAAAGCCCATCTGTTTCCGAAAGCTTTTCGAGGTCTTTTTCGCTCGTGCGGTAAAAATACGGCGTCATAACGAAAAGATTCTTCATATCTTCGCCGAAAAGCTTCATATCAAAACAAACCTCTCGCCGTTCTGAAATCACAAACCCTTTTTCTGCCATATCTGCATCAGGGTTTTCATACGGAGTATCATACACAAGCTCCTTAAGCTCCCACAGATGTCGCGGAAGCGGAAAGGCGCGTATTATAATTCCGTCATCACGAAGAACGCGAGAAAACTCATCGGCAAAAAACGGTGCGAATATACTTACCAGCACATCCGCACTTTTATCAGAAACAGGAAGTGATGCCGCCGACGCGACAGCAAAAGTGCACCGCTTATCCCGTCCTGCAGCAAGGTTTACCGCGTCCTTTGAGATATCCACTCCCAGAATACTGCACTCACCTTTGCCGCACGCGATAAGCTTTTCCGCGATATCGGAGGTGTATTTCCCCTCTCCGCAGCCTGCATCAAGCACGACAGCCGTACTTCCGCAATGCTTTTCACAAAGCTCTGCGATACAGCTTGAAAGCGGATCATAAAACCCACGGTTTAAAAATGCAGCACGGGCTGAAATCATAGCCTTGTCGTCTCCGTGAATCTTTCCTTTCGAGGACGACATAAGGAGATTTACATACCCCTTTTTCGCTATATCAAAGCTGTGGGAATTTTCGCATTTATAAGTTTTAGAAGTTTTTTCAAGTTCATTACCGCAAACGGGGCAAACAAGAAGCGACATAAGAAACTCCTACTTCATAAAGAGCGTTCCGACGCTCTTTCCGCCGATTATATCGTATGCGCTTGTGATATCCGAGCCGTTTGTTATAACCATCGGGATATCATTTTCAAAGCACACCTCTGCGGCGTGAATTTTCGTTACCATTCCGCCTGTTCCGAGCTTTGAACCTGCACCGCCTGCAAGAGCGCGGATATCGTCTGTAATAGCATTTACGCGAGAAATAATCTTTGCGTTTTCGTTCTCTCTCGGATCGCAATCATAAAGACCGTTTATGTCAGAGAAGATTATGAGAAGGTCAGCATTTACAAGCGCCGCAACCTCCGCAGAGAGAGTGTCGTTATCGCCAAAGAGAATTTCATCAACACCCGTCGTATCGTTTTCGTTTACGACAGGAATAGCATCAAGCTCAAACAACGCCTCGAAGGTATCCTCTACCTTCTGACGGCGCGACGGCTCCATAATATCGCTCTTTGTGATAAGAATCTGACCGACGACCTGGGAATAGTCGAGGAAAAACTTATCGTATATGTGCATAAGCTCACACTGTCCGACCGATGCCGCGGCCTGTTTGTAGCGAAGCTCCTTCGGACGGACCGTCATTCCGAGCTTTGACATACCGACGCCAATCGCACCCGATGTAACTAAAACAACATCTATCCCCATATTCTTTATATCGGAAAGCACTCTCGCAAGCAGCTCAATATGGCGCAAGTCGAGTCTTCCCGTATTTTCGTGCGTAAGGGTCGAGGTTCCTATCTTTATAACAACCCTTTTGATTTTATCTGTAAGATACAAAGTCCTAGCCTCCTTGGCTTAAGCGTTAAAAGTTCCTGCCTCGATTTCGCGGATCATATCAACGCGAGCGGCATGTCTTCCGCCTTCAGCTTCAGTATCAAGGAATATGTCAACAAGCTCAATCGCAATGCCTTCGCCGATAACTCGAGCGCCGAGGCAGAGAACATTTGCGTCATTATGGAGTCTTGTATAGCGAGCAGAGAAATGCTCTGAGCAAACGGATGCACGAACGCCCTTTACCTTATTTGCTGCAATGCTCATTCCGATACCTGTTCCGCAAACGAGGATACCGAAATCTGCATCCTTCTCGGAAACGCTCTTTGCTACCTTGTAAGCAAACTCGGGATAATGGCTTGATTCTGCGTTGTATGCACCAACATCCGCAACCTCAAAGCCGCGGCCCTTAAGATGCTCAATAATCTTTGCCTTCATTGCAAATCCTGCGCTGTCTGCACCAATAACTACCTTCATTTTCAATTACCTTCCTTTTTTAATTTTTCAAGTCTTTCTCTTTCTGCCTGCGGCAGTCTTATGTATTCAGGAGCAAGCTCTTTCGCCGAAATCGCGTCCATTTTCTCCGCGAGAAGCGCAAGCGCCGCCGCCCTTTGATACCTTACATTTTCGGGAGCTGCAAAAAAGCCGTCCCCCACCTCTTTCATAAAAACCTCCGTGCCGTCGCCGCACACAGTGATATTTCCCTTTCCCGAAAGCTCGGAAATGAGCTCGGAAATCTTTATCGCACGGTCTTCGCAAAGTCGCGTAAGATGCCCGTCCTTCGCCTCAAAAAGCGCGTTATAGACCTGCCCTGCACGGGCATCCATAACGGCGCAGATTATACCGCAGGCATCGGGAACGCCCTTTGCCGCAACCTCAAGCGTTGATGCCCCGACACACGGGATATCGTTTGCCCACGCAAGCCCCTTTGCCGCCGCCATTCCTATACGAAGCCCGGTAAACGAGCCGGGACCTTTGGTAATCGCAATTCTGTCAATATCGGAAACATTCATGTTTACCGTTTTTAAAAGCCACTCAACAGACGGCATAATCGTCACGCTGTGAGTAAGTCCGCTATTCAAGAATACCTCTCCGAGAATCTTTCCGTCTTCCGCAACACAGACGGATGCGGCCTTCGCCGAGGACTCTATTGCAAGTATCTTCATTCCGCTTCCTCCGAAATTGTAATTATTCTCGCGTTTTCATCCGTTTCATCGCGGCAAATCTCAACAAAATGGGTAAAAGAAACTTCTTCTCCAGCATTTTCTGACCACTCAATAAAACAGATGCCGCCGCGCTTCAAATAATCGTCAAAGCCGATTTCAAAAAGCTCGTCCACGCTCCCGAGACGGTACAAATCGAAGTGGAACATCGGAATATCAGTTTCATATTCGTTTACAATTGTGTATGTAGGGCTTGTAACTCTTCCGCTCTCGCCAAGACCTCGCGCCGCACCGCGGACAAAAGCAGTCTTTCCGACTCCCATTCCTCCGCGCATCGCAATCACCGCGCCGGGTGCAAGCGTTTTTGCAAAATTCTCGCCGATAGCTTCAGTTTCATATTCGCTTTTGCAAAAATATTTCATATTCCACCGCCGTTTTCTTTCTATCTTATTATTATACAATTATACACCCATATTTTTCAAGTGGAATTTAGACGAACAGGACATTTTCAGAAGCCTGAGTCGAAGTCTTTTCCTCTTTTTTCTTACCTGAAATATCTTTGCACTATCCGAGCCAAAAACTTAACAAACCAAGACGCATTTTCGAGTTTTTCTCCGCTAGGGACAAAAAACGAGAGTATCATAAGAACAATTCCCCCAAAAAACATTGCGGCAGATACATACATCACTGCCAAAATTATCTTTATCACTAACTCTGAAGCCGGGTCGTCACTGTATTTTTGTTTTTTTGACTCCGTCTTGTCCATGGCTAAATCTTCACCATACGACATCTCATATTCTGTATTCGACGAATCAATATCGCGAGAACTGTATATCCTATCTGCTATCGTGTATATTCCGATTATCAACAAAGCACCCATAATCGCTATCAACATTCTTTTGAATAGATATTTCACCTTATCTTCACCTCTACCTCTCCTGTTCCCTTTTTTCTCCGTACGGGTCGTCAAACCCTTCTAAAAAGGCATCATTCCTTTCGGCAGTTTCTTTTTCCTTCTGCTTTTGCTCTGCGATGGCTTTAAGCTTCTCATCTACCTCAGGCGTAATACCCAATAACTTTTGCTGTTGATTTCGTTTTGTTGCCTCTTTATCTACCACCACGGCATTATTCGCTACAGAATCATTCCGCCATGGCATATTCAGCCAACTCGGTGTATTTGCCATTTCTTTCTACCTCCTTATTGTAGTATAGTTTTTCATTTTTGGCAATACCTCTCGACTGTGTGGGGAACATCCCCCACACAGTCTTTCCTTTCTTTACATCATTGGCATCGGTGCAGATGCTACGGGCGGAAGCGCTGACATCGCAGGGTCTGCTGCAAGGGCTGCTCCTTTTTCCATCGCCGCCATATCGTTCTTGAGCTTTGAGAGTATCTTGCTCTTGTTCTTTAAATACTGCTCAGGTATTCCCTCGAGATATGTAACAACATCCGTTATGATTCCCTTTGCAAAGAGGTTGAAATATTTATACTTTTTTGTTAAACTTTATATATCAAAATTGTGGAGTGATAAAAATGAAAAAAACAATCTATCTTTTCTTCTGCATAATATTTGCAATTCTTTCTTCTGACTTCATTTTTACTTTTTCATCAATATCCAAAGTGTTTTCAAAAATATACTCTTTGTTCGGTGGATTTCTTCTTATTTCGTTTTTCTTTCCGCTTGCTATCTTATTTTTCCTATTGTATGCAAGAGAAAAGTATAAATGTTCAGCTAATTCACAAAAAAACTTTAAAGGAGCACATATTTTTAAAAAAATTCTTTTTTCATGTTTTGTTATTTCAATCTTTGATGTTATCTTCGATGTAATTTTTGAGATATATAAATTTTTTAAACCGCACTCTATTTATTTGACTTATTCTTTTTCGACATTTCGTGATTGTTTAACATTCATTCTTTCCCATTCTTATATTCTCTCCCTATTTTTCTTCTCTTCTCGTATAGTTTCTCACTTTATTAAAAAATGGGACGCTCTAATCACTCAAGATAATAAAGAAGTTTAGCTAATTTTATTGTAAAATATCACAAGAGCGCCTCTAAACGAAGCGCTCTTGTTTTTTTATTTTCTAAAATCTCTTTCTATCGCATACTCAATTCCTTTCTCTCTAATACGATCCTGTGTTTGTTCCTTTTCTTTATCAATTTTACGTTTCAAAAATTCTTCAAAATGTATCGCCATAAAAAGCAAACACCCGAGGGTTTCCCCTCAGGCGTTCTTTTGTTATACTCTGTTCAGTATTTCCTGAACCTTCTGATCCTCGGCACTTTCAAGTCCGTAATGGTATATCTCACCTATTTCCTCGTGCTGGAAAAAGACATTATACTGGTCTCCAAGGTTTCCTTCGGGATAAAGGCACGCTACATAGTCCCATATCCTTTCGTTTCCTTCCTGCATTTGCTTTCTTCCGTATATCATTATCGGCTTCGTACCGTTTACGAGTGTTACTACTGTTCCTATCGGTAAATAGTTCATTTTGTCCTCCTGTTTAATTATTGGATTACTGTTATTCCTTTTTTCTCTGCCGCTTCGCTTATCGCTCTGATAATATCCGTCGCCGTATAGCCTTCAATATCGGAAAATACTATCTCGCTTCCGTTTCCCTTTATCTGGAGTTTGCAGTTTTCCTCATCATAGAATTTTGAAAGCTTTGCAAGTGTCATTCCAGAAAGCTCGTCTGCAGA
>JAZTWZ010000005.1:0-5581 GCA_045636165.1 Eubacteriales bacterium | reverse complement strand
TGCGCCAAACGCATCATAAGAATTCACGACGGAAAAATCGTTTCGGATGTGCCCAACACTCCAAAGCTTGAAAACCTCGAGAGTCCGGAGGTGACAAGATGAACATTACCCAGTGTTTAAAGCTTGCTCTCAAGAGCATCTCAGGAAACAAGATGCGCTCCTTCCTCACTATGCTCGGTGTTATTATCGGTATCGCCGCCGTTATAACACTCGTAAGCGTTGTTCAGGGTTTTTCAAACGACATGGTCTCCTCATTCAATTCAATGGGAACAAATAACATCACCGTTACCCTCTCAGGACGCGGTGGCAACATGAACATAAAGCCCGAGGAAATGCTTGAGCTTGCAGACGACAACCGTGACCTTTTCGTAAATGTCTCCCCCACCGTTACTATTATGGGTGCAACCGCAAAATACGGCAGCACAAATGTTTCAACCTCAGTTTACGGCGGTAACGAGGAATATGCGTCAATCAAGGACTATGCAGTTTCAAACGGCAGATTTATTTCCTATATTGATACAACAAACCGTAATTACGTCTGCGTTATCGGAACATATATAGCAAACGAACTTTTCGGAACGATTGACCCTGTAGGCAAAATTCTCAAGATAAACGGCTCGGCCTATACGGTAATCGGACTTCTCGAAGAAGAAGGCGACAGCTCCGAAGCAAGCGCAGATAATATGGTTATTATCCCTTATTCCACCGCATCGCGTCTTGCAAGAAATGCAAGGATAACAAGCTACACATATGTTGCAAAAGATTCCGAATCAATAGAAGCTGCAAAAGAGGTTATCAACGATTATCTCTATGACATCTTTGAGGACGAGGACGCATACTCCGTCTCAAACCTTTCGGAACTTGTTGACACAATCGAAGACCTTTTGGGAACACTCTCAACCGTCCTTGCAGGAATCGCCGCAATCTCGCTTCTTGTCGGCGGCATCGGCATTATGAACATTATGCTTGTTTCGGTAACCGAGCGTACGCGCGAAATCGGTATACGAAAGGCAATCGGCGGAAAACGGCGTGACATCCTCGCGCAATTCGTCATTGAAGCAATTATCACAAGCGGTATTGGCGGAATTATCGGAATTGTTTTCGGAATAATTATGTCCTCCGTTCTTGCAAAGCTTCTCGGCGTTTCAAGCGGAGTTTCCGTTTCCGCAGTTCTTCTTTCATTCTCTGTTTCCGTTCTTATCGGAATACTCTTCGGATATTTTCCTGCCGCAAAGGCATCAAAACTCAACCCGATAGATGCCTTGCGTCACGACTGATACAAAGGGGGAATTTTATATGAAAAAATTAATTTCGCTTATCCTTATATTTACAATCTTCTGCTCATTTTTCGTTTCGGCAAACGCCGCAAACAAGCCTGCAGACGATGACATCAAATCAATTCTCAATATTATGAACATCATGACATACGACAAAAACGGCAACTTCAACGACGCTCAGTATGTAACCCGTGCAGCCCTCGCTAAGATTCTCGTAAATTCCTCAAAGTACAAAGGTGTTGCCTCGGCGTCGTCGAGAATATCCCCGTTTGCCGATGTACTGCATACCCACTGGGGCGCATCGTATGTAAGCGTTGCATCAAAAAACAAGTTTATGACCGGCTATTCCGACGGAACCTTCCGTCCTGACAAGAACATTCTTTTCGAAGAAGCTCTCAGCGCGATGCTCAGACTTCTCGGCTACACAAACGACGATTATACAGGTGCATACCCCGTCGGTCAGATTGCAAAAGCTGAGGATATCGGACTTTCCGAGGGCGTAACCGCTTATATTGGAAGCCCGATTCCGAGAAGCGAGATGGCAAAGCTCATCTATAATCTTTTGAACACCCCTGCCAAGGGCGAGATTGCAATTTATGCAACAAAGCTCGGCTACACTCCCTCAAGCGAGCTTCTCACTCTCGGCGATGTTTTCAAGGACAATGTCACAGGTCCTGTCACGGTAAAACCCGGCACACTCGCAGGACTCGGTTTCAGTGCTGCACGCGTTTACCGAAACGGAGAAACTGCAACTCTTTCCGATGTGGAAAACTTTGATGTCATATACTACAGCAAGACAAGTTCTTCTCTCTGGGCATATTCAAAAAAGATTTCAGGTATCCTCTCAAATATTTCGCCGAACAAGGAATCTCCGACATCCGTTACTGTTTCAGGCGTTACATATCCCCTCAACTACTACGCTGCACAGCGAGCATTCGGTCTTGACGGACTTGCAAACGGTGAAACCGTCACAATGCTTCTTGATAAAAACGGAAATGTCTGCGACGCCTACAGGGCCTCTGAACTCTATCAGTCACTGATTGGCGTTATGACCGGAGTTTCGACAAAAACAATAACCGCGACAGACGGAACAAAGGTAACGGGTTATTACGCTTCTGTTCTCACTCTTGACGGAAGCACGCTCGAGATAGAAAGGCCTACAAACTCAGACTCGTATGTAGGAAAGGCCGTCTCCGTTGATCTTCAGTCAGGAAATATCCGCACCTATTCTGCAGGTGGAAACAATGTTTACGGTTATATACACGCAGATACCCATATGATTGGAAACACCCCGACAGCAAGTAACCTCAAAATATTGGAAATTGACGATAACGGAAATATGATTTCTCCGACAGTTTACCGTCTCGACGGAGTAAACCTTAAATCTTCTTCCGTACTCCTTGCTTCAAAAAATTCCTCAGGCGCAGTTGACGGTCTCATTCTCAAGAATGTCACGGGAGATATGCATAAATACGGTATCATAACCGACATTCAGACAAGATCAACACCCACCTCGGACGGCAGTTCCCAGAACATCACAAAAACCTACTCTTACGACCTCGGGGGCATTCGCGGAAGCACTTCCTTCTCTCGCACGGCAATCTCGCTCACAGAAGGTCCCTGCGTCTTTATGTATAAGGACGGAGAACTTTCCAATGCAAAAAATCTCATCCGAGAAGATAAAGTCTCGCTCCTTACTCCCGAATATGCAACTGCATCAAGCGGAGTCAAGCATAAAATCTCTGCGAATGTCCTTGTTTACAGAGTCGTTGGAGATGACAAAATTCTCACCGATCTCGACGAAGCAATCTCTCACGACGGAACAATCTGGATATATTATGACAACATCCAGTCTGTCGGAGGTCTCGTTCGCGTAATCTATATAAAATAGCTTAAGATTTCCAACTTCCTTCGGCTTAAAAGAATGGGGTTTTCCCCATTCTTTTTCTCTTAAAAAATGCATTTTCTTATTGATTTATTGCATTCTTTCTGTTATGATGTAAACAATGAGTTTTTGTGTATTTTTCTACACAAACAGAGCTTATGATTACATCACTATGTATAACGAAAACGACAAGAAATTCGCTGCCGAATTTCTTGAAAAAGTTACCAAAAAACTCACAGCAATCGCTCCGAAAATCGGCGCAGAGTTCCCCGACACAGACCGCAAGACAGGCGAATATCTCACAAAGGGTTGCTCACCGCTCAACTGGACTGCAGGCTACTGGCCGGGTATGATGTGGCTTATGTACATCAAGACAGGCGATGAGATGTTCCGCAAGATTGCAGAAGAGTGCGAAGATAAGATGGATGTCGGCTTCGGTCCGAATTTCACATCCCTCCACCACGATGTTGGCTTCATGTGGTGCCTCACATCTGTTGCAAACTACAAGCTCACAGGTAACGAGATGTCAAAAATCCGTGCTTCTCACGCAGCTTCTATCCTTGCTTCTCGTTTTAACCCGACAGCAAGGGCTATCAAGGCATGGCCGTGGGGCGACAATCTCTGGGCTATCGTTGACTGTATGATGAACATTCCGATTCTCGAGTGGGCATCAAAATACGGCACAGAGCCCGACCCGCGTTTTGCTGACATTGCAAGAACTCACGCTGATACAGTCCTTAAGACTTTCCTCCGCCCTGACGGTTCTGTTCACCACATTGTCCACTACGACACAACCACAGGTGAAGTTATCGAATATCCACAGGGGCAGGGTTACGCTTCAGGCTCATCCTGGTCACGCGGTCAGTCCTGGGCAGTTTACGGCTTTGCTGTTGCATACATTAACTCAGGCAAGCAGGAATACCTCGATGCTGCAAAGAAGGTTGCTCACTACTTTATGACAAATGTTGAGCCGGGTAAGCTCCCGCTTCTCGACTTCCGCGCTCCTGCAGAGCCGGTATATTACGATTCATCATCTGCTGCTATTACAGCTTGCGGTCTTATCGAAATTGCAAAGGTTGTTCCGGAATTTGAGGCTCCGATGTACGAGCGCGCAGCAATTGAGCTTCTTCGCGCTTGCGAAAAGAGCTGTAACTGGGACGAGAATGTTATGTGGATCCTCGGCGACGGTTCAGGTTCTTATGACAACAAGGAAACCATCCATGCTCCGTGGGTATGGAGCGATTACTACCTCACTGAAGCTCTCATGAAGCTCTACGGTAACGACGGTAAGTTCATCACTCACGACGAAGAAGTTCCCGAAACAAAATAATAAATAGCAAAAAGACCTGTGGTCATTGACCACAGGTCTTTTATTTTACTTCGAGTAATAGTTTATGAGGCAACCGGCGAGGATAATGTCTCTTTCCTCACGGGTCAAAGCCGGAAGCTTAAGGGTTATATCCGAAGTCTTTCCGTCCTTTATAAGACGCGCCGACACCTCTTCCGCATCGCCGAGGAGAATGTCGCGGATACCCTCAATATAGATGAGGTCTCCTGCCGCAATGCCTGAATTATCAGCATCGTCCATAATAAACGGAAGCATACCCCAGTTTACGACATTCGAGCGGTAACGCTTTGTCGCATATTCGCGAGCAATATTCGCAACGCCGCCGAGAACTCTCTGGCATGATGCCGCCTGCTCACGGGCCGAACCGTCACCCGGCTTAAGCGAGAATACAGCAGTTCCGACTGATGTCTTTGAAAGGTCGATTCCTTCAATTCCGAAAGCGTCGAATGCTGTCTTATCGCCGTCGCGTCGGGCAAGCTCGCGCGCATAAATCTCTTTTGTTCTGCCGACATATTCAGGGTCTTTTCTCGAGAGAGCAAAAGACGCAAGCTTAATCGGGTTTGAACGGTAAGACGAGGTCTCGCCAGACGGGATAAGCTCGTCGGTTGTTGTAACAGGGTCGTAAATCGCGCTTGCAACCGAGATAAGGAGATTGTCCGTCATACCAATCATCTCCGGCCAGTCAGCAATATTCGGTCCAAACTTAAGCTCTTCTGTAGGATTCGGGTTTCCTACGCCGTAATAGATTCTGCTCTTGTACGGAGTTTCGTCATAAGAGTACTTCTCATCCTGCGGATCAGTCGGAATATCATCAAGCTCAAATGCAGATGTAAGCTTTCCACCGCTCCTAGCTGTCGCCGCGATAGAACGGGCATCCATAAGAGCGACATACGAAATCTGACCGTCACCCGGCTTTGAGCCTTCGCGGTTCGGGAAGTTTCGTGTTGCGTGGCGAATTGAGAGTGCACCGTTTGCCGGAACATCTCCTGCGCCGAAGCACGGACCGCAGAAGCAGGAACGGATGCTGACGCCGGCTGCCGTAAGGTCAGCAAGCGTACCGTCGCGCATAAG
>JAZTWZ010000004.1:0-29498 GCA_045636165.1 Eubacteriales bacterium | reverse complement strand
CAAAAGTTTATTTTTTACTTCATCTAAAATCTCATCATCAACAAAAGAAGAGATATCGCCCCCCAGCGAACAAACCTCTTTTACGATACTTGATGAGAGATATAAATACTCCTCAGTCGTCGGCAGAAACAGAGTTTCAAGTTCCGGATTAAGCTTTCTGTTTATGAGCGCCATCTGAAACTCGCTCTCAAAATCGCTGACCGCACGAAGACCTTTTATAAGCACGCAGTCACCGACTTCCTTCACCCACTCGGCAAGGAGCGAATCTGAAGTCTTGACTTCTACATTACCGTACTTTTTCGTGCAACGCTCAAGAAAATCACACCGCTCCTCCAATGAGAAAACCGGCGTTTTTTTGCTGTTGACCATAGCAACAACGACAACCTTATCAAAAATAGAAGCTGCACGCTCTATAATATCAAGATGTCCTTTTGTAACCGGGTCGAAACTCCCCGGATAAACAGCTGTTTTCATATCTCCGACTCCTTGAACCAAGCCATTCAGTTCCTTATGACCAAAAGCCTGACTCTTCCGTATTTATACTCACGAACGGAATACTTTTCTCCAAACAATTCATCGACCCTCGACAAATCATCCGTCTCACATACTATTATACCATCATTTGATAATATGTCAAATCTGACTATCAACTCAAGAGCCTTTTTTAAAAGGTCACTTGCATACGGTGGATCTAAAAATATTACATCATATTTTGCACCTTTTGTCAATACTTCAGAGAAGTCTGCACACCGTACGCTTATCTCTTTCTCGAAATTACAGCCCTTTACATTTTCCCTTATTATTTCGGCAGCTTTTCTGGAATTATCAACAACAAGCGCCTCTCTTGCACCTCGGCTTACAGCCTCAATCGCAAGCTGACCGCTACCACCGAAAAGGTCGAGAATCTTTTTATCTTGAATCTCGAATTGGATAATATTGAAAATTGCTCCTTTTACCTTATCGGTTGTAGGACGGGTATCCATCCCCTCGGGAGCTTTTAAAATCTTTCCGCGCCGAATACCTGAAACAACTCTCAAAATCATTCCTCCTCTCCGTGATAAAGGTTATAAACCGCTTCCGCCACATCCTTCGGCAAAAGCTCTGAAAGCTGTGATATCTCTGCCTTTTTTATTGCATCAATGCTCCTGAATTTTTTGAGAAGCTCTTCTGCGCGCGTTTTGCCGACTCCGCGTATCTTGAGAAGTTCGCTCTGAGTCATACTCTTATTACGCAGTTTTCTGTGATAATCAATCGCGTATCTGTGAACTTCATCCTGCAAGGTTGCAATGAAACGAAATACGGACGGAGTAGCTGAAATCCCGATTTCGCGACCGAGTTCATCAACCAAAGCGCGAGTCTGATGCTTATCATCCTTGACCATGCCAAAGAGCGGAACACTGATACCAAGCTCTTTAAAAAGCGATGATACTGCGCGAACCTGGGTGATACCGCCATCAAGTAGAATCAGGTTCGGTAAGTCTGAAAACTTTTCATCACCCGAACGGGCTCTTATAAATCTTCGTTCCAGAATCTCACGCATTGCCCTCGGGTCATCCTGATTTTCAAGGGTCTTGATTTTAAAGCGTCTGTATTCCCGCTTTGTAAATGTTCCGTTTAAAAGAACAATCATTCCTCCGACAATCTCTTTACCTGCCGTATTTGATATATCATAAGATTCTATGCGATACGGCAAATCAGAAAGCGCGAGGATGTTTTTGATATCGCCAAGAATCTTCTTGCTCTTCTCTTCGCGGTTCGCCGAGATATTCGCCTTTTCCTTGGCGTTTTTAAGCGCCATTTGAACAAGCTTTAGTTTCTCTCCGCGTTTCGGACAAATTACCCTTACGCGCTCTCCTGAAAGCTCTGAAAGCCATTCAGAAAGCGTTTCTGATGATGAAACTTCGTATTGAATATAAATTTCCTTCGGAAAACTGCTTCTATCGGAATAATAACGAAGCAGAAATTCTTCCAAAAGCTCTGACAATTCACCAAACGCAGGTGTTTCTGTCATTTTAGTTTCACTTTCAAGTAGTGATCCGTTTATATAGTGAAGTATCGAAAATACCGTTTTGCTCTCGCCTGCATATAAAGCCAGAACATCAGTATCAGACAGCATACTAGATATCATTTTCTGTTTTGTTGAAAGAGAATTTATCGAATGAATTTCGTCTCGAAGCTTTCCCGCAAGCTCAAATTCAAGCTTTTCCGCATGGTCGAGCATCCTTTTTTCGAGCATCGCCGTAACATCATCCGTCTTACCTGATAGAATCATGCACGCGCGAGAAATTCTGTCGCGGTATTCTTCTCTTGTAACCTTACCTGCACAAACGGCATCACATCGCCCTATATGGCTGTTGAGGCAAGGTCTTCCTTTTCCAATGTCGCTTGGAAACTTTCTTTTGCAGGTCGGAAGACAAAGAAGCTCTGAAACAGTTTCGATAGCGCGTCTTGACTCCACTCTGCCACCATACGGACCAAAGTATTCTGCCCCGTCATCCGCAGGCTTCGATACTATCGAAAACCTTGGAAACTCATCTTTTGCGGAAAGACGGATAAACGGATATCCTTTATCATCCTTTAAAAGGTTATTATATTTCGGCTTATGTCGCTTTATAAGAGAGTTTTCAAGAACAAACGCCTCAAGCTCGCTATCCGTGATTATATAATCAAAATCTCTGATTTTTGAAACCATCAGTCGTGTTTTTTCATTATGCGCGGCATTTGAGCGAAAATATGAATTTACTCGGTTGTAAAGCTTTTTAGCCTTACCGACATAGATTACCTCGTGATTTTCATCGAGCATAATATATACGCCGGGCTTTTGAGGAAGCTTCAGCGCCTTTTCTTTCGGAGTCAAGTTTTTCACCTGCCTATAACAATATAGACGGCTCGAGGCCGTCTATAAAAGTCGTTAAGTTAATTTACATTTTGTCAGAAAAATTGCTTCCGACAAGCTCTGTCAAAGCTACAAGAGCTTCATCTTCGTCAACACCGTCAGCGATAATTGTAACTTTGGTTCCTTTTACGATTCCGAGAGAAAGAACTCCGAGAAGGCTTTTAGCGTTAACGCAACGCTCATCTCTTTCTACCTGGATACTGCATTTAAACTCATTTGCCTTCTGAATAAAAAAGGTCGCAGGACGCGCACGAAGACCAATCTGATTGTTAATAATAACTTCTTTAGAACACATTTAGAGCAATCTCCTCACAATAATTATTCTGCCTTTTTATATAATATCAAATTGTGCATACATAAGTCAATATTTTTTTCTACGTTCATTAGAGAAAAAATGTTAACCCGTACTATTATATTCTGAGTTCGGCAATCGTAACTCCGTCCTCGCCTTCACCAAACACACCAAGTCTCCAGGACTTTATATGCGGATGTGAACGGAGATAGGTGTGCACTGATTTTCTGAGAACACCTGTTCCCTTTCCGTGAATGATTGTAACACTCGGAAGCTTTGCAAGAAAAGCATTATCAAGATACATTCCAAGCGTATACTCTGCTTCATCTGCTGTCATTCCGCGAAGATCAACCTCAGGCTTTACGGAAATGTTGCGAAGTTCTGCTTTTTTCTTTGCGATAAACTCTTTTACGGTTTTCTCTCCGCTTTCCTCAATAAGCGAAACTTCTTCAGGACGGGCGGTCACTTTCATAATACCTGCCTGAACGATAAGAGCGCCTGTTTTCTCTGAAACCTCAATAACCGTTCCCTGAAGACCAAGTTCACAAAGCTCAACAGTGTCACCTGCGCGAAGCTTTCTCGGAAGCGGCTTCGGAGTCGGGCGTGGCTTTGAACGGATGATTCCCTTTTCAGCTTCGTTAAGACCGCGCTTAAGCTCGCTCTGAGCTTCGTTAATGCGGTTTCTGTCTGCTTTTTTCTTTTCAAGCTTCCGTATCTCTTTAATTTCATCAAGAGCCTTTTCGGCAGCTTCACGGGCATCTTTGAGAATCTTTTCAGCATCTTCGCGCGCCTTTTCAATAACACTTACCTTACGCGCCTCAAGCTCGCGCTCAAACTGCTCGTTCTTCTTCTTTCGGTTTTCGATATCGGCGCGCATATCGTTTGCACGGGTAAGCTCCGTATCAAGCGCCTTTTGCTTTTCTTCAAGCCGCGAGAGAATTTCGTCAAATCGCTTATCCTCGCGCTCAACCAATGCTCCTGCATTATCTATGATATGTTCAGGAAGTCCGAGTCTTTTTGAAATAGCAAATGCATTACTCTTTCCGGGAATACCGATAAGAAGACGGTATGTGGGCTTTAATGTCTTTACATCAAACTCACAGCTTCCGTTCTCAACTCTTTCCGTGATGAGAGCGAAGCTCTTAAGCTCTGCATAGTGCGTTGTCGCAATAGTTTTAGCGCCCAAAGACTTTATATATTCAATTATGGATACCGCAAGAGCCGCGCCCTCGACAGGGTCAGTTCCTGCGCCAAGCTCGTCAACTAAAACGAGAGATTTATCGTCTGCTCCGTCGATTATCTCGACTATGTTCTTCATGTGCGACGAGAATGTAGAGAGTGATTGCTCGATGCTTTGTTCATCGCCAATATCTGCATATATTTTGTTAAAAACGGATATTTCACTGCCGTAATCACACGGGATATACATTCCGCATTCTGCCATAAGAGTAAGAAGACCCACTGTTTTAAGCGAAACCGTCTTGCCGCCCGTGTTCGGACCGGTTATGACAAGAGTATCAAAGTCTCTGCCGAGTCGGATAGAAACAGGAACGGTTGTATCTTTATTGAGAAGCGGATGTCGCGCGTTTATAAGGTTTACAATTCCCTTATCGTTAACTGTCGGCGCCTCCCCGTTGAGAGTATATGACATATTACCCTTTGCAAAAATGAGGTCGAGTTCTGTGAGAACTTCAAAATCGCGTTCAAGTCCCTCCGATATTTCAGATGCTTCTGCCGAAAGCTGTGCAAGGATGCGCTCTATTTCTTTTTTCTCCTCGGCCTCAAGCTCGCGCATAAGGTTATTGAGCTCTACAACCTGCAAAGGCTCTATGAAAACCGTAGCACCCGTTGAGGATATGTCGTGAACAAGGCCCTTGATTTCGCCTCGGTACTCACTTTTTACGGGGACAACATATCTTCCCGAACGCTGGGTTATTATAGTTTCCTGAAGATATTTAGAATGCGACGGCGAGGATATGATATGAGCTAAAACCTCGCGAATCTTTTCACCGCTTCTGCGCATCTTACGACGGATGGCGAGAAGCTCACTTGATGCTCCGTCAGCAATTTCCTCAGGACTAAGAATAGCATTGCGAATTTTATCTTCAAATGCTTTATCTATATAAAGCATTGCAAAAAGCCCGTCAAGAGATGTCTTTTCGCTTTTTCTGTCATCTTCGAGATAACTCTGGGCAGAACGCGCTGTTTTCAAAATGTCAGCAATATGAAGAAGCTCGGACGGGTTAAGGTTTCCGCCGATTGACGCTCTACGCAGCGATACTGAAACATCGCAAACGCCCGAAAAAGACGGTGTTCCCTTATAGCCAATGAGCTTTCGCGCAGCCCCTGTTTTTTCGATACCCGAACGAACTTCTCGAATATCATGGCTTGGAGAAAGCGAAAGCGCAAGCTTTTTAGCACCGTCGCTCACAGCATGCTCTGCAAGAATCTCAAGTACCGCATCAAGCTCAAGAGTTTTTAATGATTTTTTGTATAAGCTATCCATAACTTAAATCAAACCTTTATAAAATGTATCTGTTTTAAAGTTTCTGTCAAAATGAATTCTTAAATACTCGTTGGTTATTTTTGAGAGTTTCTTCATTGATTCCTCATTTATTGAAAATGAATAAATACGCTTTACATCTTCTCTGATTATAAAGCGCATCGCATCAAGAACACTTGCATCAATCGGAAACCTTCTTCCGAAAGCGCACTTCTCGCAAACAACGCCACCGTTCAATACATCAAAAAAAGCGATATCATCACACGAATTGCAGCAAACGCAACTTGAGAGATTCGGCGTATATCCCGAAAAATGGGCAATTTTAAGTTCAAATGCTGCTTTTAATTTTTCCTTTTCGATAGAGGTTTTGGAAAGCGCAAAAAAAGAGTTAAGACCAAGGCGTAAAAGTTCGGGGTTTATCGCCTCTTCATCTGCCGCCTGGTCAAGAACTTCTGCAAAATATGACGCGAGAGCAAGCTTTACTATATCGCCTCGTATGCCGTAAAACATCTCAAGAGACTCTGCCTCATTCAGAGTATATTTCCCTGCATTCTCATACAGGGTAAACTCCGAATAAGAAAAAAGCTGTATAGCTGACGAAAGCTTACTGCCCTTTCTTTTTGCGCCCCTCGCCATTACAGAGAGCTTTCCCTGACACTCGGTAAGCACCGTAAGCATCACATCAGCCTCTTTATACGGCGTTTCGCGCAATATAAGTCCTTTATCTACAATCTGCAAGGGTAACACCGCCAATAAAGTAAAATAGCTTTACACTATAATTCGTAACCAAAATTCTTGATGAGAACATCGTTATCACGCCAGTTTTCCTTCACTTTTACCCAGGTTTCAAGATAAACCTTTGTTCCCATAAAGCGTTCAATATCACGACGCGCACTCTCGCCTACTTTCTTGAGCATTGCACCGCGTTTGCCGATTATAATTCCTTTATGAGTTTCTTTTTCACAATATATGGTCGCAACAACATCAATAATTCCGTTATCGCGCTCTGTAAAACGAGTTATCTCAACCGCTGTCCCGTGAGGGATTTCGTGATTTAAAAGGCGGAGAAGCTTTTCTCTGATAATCTCAGAAACCATCTGCTTCTCCGGCTGGTCTGAAACCATATCATCAGGAAACAAAGCCGGACCTTCGGGGATAAATTTATCAAGCTCATCATAAATATTATCAAGACCGTCACGGTTTGCTGCCGAAATCGGAATTATCGCCTCAAAATTATATGCTTTGCTGTAAGCTTCGATAACCGGGAAAATTTCAGCTTTGTCAACCGTGTCGATTTTGTTTATAAGAAGAATTGCAGGAACATTGCTCTGGGCAATTTTCGCAATAATATCTTTTTCAATATCACCTATATTTGCAACCGGCGCAACAAGCATAAGCACAGCATCGACATCTGAAATAGAGTCGCCCGCTACCTTGACCATATATTCGCCGAGATGACTTTTAGGCTTATGCATTCCCGGAGTATCAAGGAAAACATATTGAGTACTACCGCGGTTAATTATTCCGCAGATTCTGTTTCGCGTCGTCTGCGGTTTGTCGGAAACTATCGCTATTTTCTCTCCTGCAAAAGCATTGACAAGAGTCGATTTTCCGACATTCGGACGACCTATGATTGCAACCATTCCCGATTTCTTGATTTCCATAGTGTTTTCCTTTCTGTAAAGCTTACTTCTTTACACGCACCGACAGTAAATATGTCGGTATCATCCACATCATCATATATACGAACACCGTATGAGGCGTTATGAGAATCGGTCTCTGCATAAAGGTAAGATAGAACATAAGAAGCATTCCGACGATTGACCCGATGCAGGTAAGGCAGATGTTTCTTACTGTAACCTTTCTTAGCTTCTTAGCCGCTATGACAGACTCCGCAAACGGATACAGACCGCTTCTGGTTATTACAGCACAAGCATCACTGTCTGTAAACTGCTCGTCTGCCGATAAATCGATTCTTTCTTCTATTTCAGGATATTCGAGAGAACCGTCTTTCAGTCCGAACACATCTTCAACCATCATCGGAAGAAGATTAAAGTCTCTCACAGCAAGAACAACGGGGATTTTTTTCTTGACCATTATATGAAGTGCTCTCTCAACCTCGATATTCGCCTTGTAATTAACATTGAACACGCCTGCAGGTTCTTTGTTTATCGCTATAAATACAGCGTTTTTCGTCTTTGTTGCGGCATCAAGCTTAACTCCCATGCGGAGCATGAAGGCTGAACTTCCCACAAGAACATTATCTTCGCCTATCTGGGCTTCTATTCCGCCCGATTCGTGATATTTGAGGTTTGTTACCTCAATGGTTTCTCCATATCTGCTCTTCAATAAATCAGCAAAAACTCCCGAAAGACCGCTTTTCGTCTCCGCAATTATACTTGCAGCATAACAAACTGTCTGTTCAAGAGAGAATGCACCTAAAACCTTGAGGCCGTGAAGAGTAATTGTTCCCTTCGGGAAAACATCCTCATCACATACAATGAAGTTTGCTTTTTTAGAAAGGTTCGTAGCTGAAAACCATCCCGAAATCGCCGCACCTATCAAGGAAAGTCTCTTTTCCGTAACCGAGAACGGATGAATAAAGCAAAGCGTTGTAAAGAACGGTGTTGATACCGACGAAATCGCCGCAAGAGCCCAGAAGAAATGCTCAGGTGCACCCGTTCCTATAGACGCAACTCCTGCAAAAACAATTGAGCCGATAATAACAATCGGAGACAAGAACGACCAGAATGTACGCGAGGCATCTTTATCGTTTATATGCGATATAAATGAAGAGGTGTCATAAGTTCCCTGTTTTATTATATTTACTTCATCATATCTGTTTGTTATATGAACAACACTCGGCATTTTTGCAGATTTGACAGTCTTACAAGCTCTGCAGATTGCGCGTGTGTTTATCCATTTGCTGTATATCGCAAAAAACAGCGTAAGGACGGAAATACAACTGTACGGAAGCCAACCTTTCCAATGGGGGGCTGCCATTATTGTAATTACATGGATAAGTGATGCCAATGATGAAAATGTGATTGCTGAATCGATATTCGGATGCAGGCTCGCTATACGGGAGATTCCCTTTGAAATAACATCTACCGAAAGAAGCATTGCCATAACCTGGAAAAACGCCGTTAAGAACAAATATCTGAACGGATGGGAAATATACGAAATAAAGTTCGGAAGATACCATTTAAGCGGTGCCGCAAAAGCGAGATAACATGAGAGAACCGAAAGCACCAAAAGCGCTGTGACGCGAAGTCCCAAGAGCTTTGAAAGCTTACGGTCTTCCTTGATAATCTCTTCTACTGAACGCATTTCAAGCGGCTCAGACTGTATTTTTTCTTCAAACAGCTCGCTTCTCGTAAAAGTATCGAAGGTTTCAGAAAGGCTCGTATTACGCCTTTTCTTCTCCTTTTTTATCTTTTCAGGTTTAGCTTCATTGATCTTCATGTCCCCGTAAACACCGTTTTCCCACGGGCGGACAATCGTATCGACAAGTTTTATGTTTTCTTTGGTATCTGATATATCAGTTATTGTGTCTTCTGCTTCTTCTACGATTTCTTGTTTGCGCTCTTTTACGATTTCGGGCGACTTCTTCGTTTTTTCTCCTGTTTCCGAAAATTCAGCAAGAACATCTTCGAGATTCATATCTTCTTCGTCAAACTCGAAGGAACTTGCATTTATTTCATCCAGAACATCCTGAACGGACATATCTGAGACTGTTTCGAATATTTTTTTATCTTTTTCCATAACAAGATGCTCCTTTCTGAAAATTCTAACTTCTCTGTCTCAATGCCTCAAACAGAACGACAGCAGCTGCTGCAGAAGCGTTCAGGGACTGGGTTTTTCCAAGCATCGGAATCTTGACTATAACATCACAGCACTCACTGACAAGACGCCCCATTCCGTCGCCCTCAGATCCGATTACGATAACCGATGCACCCTTTAGGTCGGTTTGATAAAGTGATGATGCAGTTGCAGTAAGCCCCGTTCCATATACCCATAAGCCCTTCTTTTTGAGGTCATTGAGAGTTGACGGGATATTTGAAACGCGCGCCACGGGAATATGCTCAATTGCACCCGAAGAAACTTTTGAAACAACCGCTGTAAGCCCTGCGTTTCTGCGCTTGGGGATAATTACGCCGTGGGCACCTGCAGCCTCAGCACTTCGTATAATCGCACCAAGATTATGCGGGTCAGAAATCTCATCACAGACTACGATAAGCGGTGCTCTTCCGCTTTTTTCAGCATTTTCGAGAATTTCCTCAACTGTGCTGTATTCATGAGCTGCCGCAAATGCAATAACGCCCTGATGCGCTCCACTGCGACTTAAAGAATCGAGCTTTCTCTTATCGCATTTCGAAACTACAACGCCAGCACTCTTTGCCGCAGCAAGAATATGTGAAATGTTTTTGTCGCCCTCGGCATAGATAACCTTATCAATGGCTCTTCCGCTCCGTAATGCTTCAAAAACAGAGTTTCTGCCCTCAATTATGTACTTTTCTTTTTCGGGAAAATCGTTACCCATCTGCTTTCTGTTCATAGGTTTCTCCTCTGTCTGCATTTAAACAAAACTATACAGATATATTATACCACGAAATCTCTCGAATTTAAATGAAAATTTTTAAAATTTATATTGTTTTTTTATTAAAAGGAGAATGTTTAAAAATGCACACAAAAAAACTCTTCTTGGCATTTATATCCTTGTGCACACTCCTTCTTATCAGCTCCTTTCTCTACTTCCCGTCTGTTGTCAATAACGCCGTCATTGATGCGATGGAATTATGCGTAAAATCGGTAATTCCGTCACTGTTCCCTTTTCTTGTCCTAACAAAGCTTATTTCGAATCTGAAACTTGCAAGCCCTCTCCAGAATCTCTTCAAAGGTATTATGAAACCCGTTTTTTCACTTGGAGAAGCCTCTTTTCCTCCTCTTCTTCTCGGAATGATAAGCGGATACCCGATTGGGGCATCCGTCTGTGCCGCTTTATATAAAGATAAAGAGATTTCAAAAACAGAAGCTTCGCGACTTCTCGCCTTTTGCAACAACGCAGGACCTGCTTTCATACTCAGCACTATCGGAATCGGTATTTTTTCATCTTTGAAGATCGGTTTTCTCCTGCTTTTTATTCATATTTTCTCAGCCGTTGCGGCCGGCTTTCTGTTTAAAATTTTTTCACCAATAAAGACAACGGAAGCAAGAATAAATAAATGCAATCCCCGTCCCTCTTTTTCTTTTGCATTTACAGATTCGGTAAGCTCTGCACTTTCCTCGTCACTCACAATTTCTGCATATATAACTTTTTTTGCCGTAATCACAAGTCTTTTGAAATCTATAGCTCTTCCAAGCACGCTTCTCGAAGTATTCCGTGCAATCTTCTGCGGTATTCTTGAAATGACGACAGGAGCATACGAAATATCAAAAATTTCAGATTTCAGGACATCTTTCATTATTATCTCAATTTTTCTCGGTTTTGGCGGTTTTTGCGTCCATTTTCAAACCTTAAGCTTGCTTCGGGACACCGACATCGATACCTCACAGTATTTTCTCGGAAAACTCCTGCAAGGAATAATAAGTGGCATCATTTCGTTTTTCGTATCAAAAACTCGAATCTTCAATTATGTTTCAACATTCACACCTTTTACTGTTCAAAAAAGCATTTTTCCTGCCTCAAGCCTTTTAATTTTGCTTCTTTTTCTTATTTTTTTCAAAAAAGGCTGGAAAAGTGTTTGAATTTAGTGTATATTATAAACAGGAAGAATTAAGAGGTGTTTTGATATGCTGTTTTCAAAAGATATAGAAAAACGCTGTGCTGTTTGTATGTACAGTAAAAAAATCAACGATGATGAGGCCATTTGCCAGAAGCATGGCATAGTTTCTCTCGGATATAAGTGCAGAAAGTTTTCTTACGATGCTACAAAGCGCATTCCCCCCGAAGAGACTCTACTCGAAAAGAATGCGTTTTCAGAAAAAGATTTTTCACTGTAAAAAAGGATATGTCAGAAAGGCCACATCTGGATAAATATAAAAATACGGACATACTAGCGTATGTCCGTATTTTTTTGTGCACTATAAGCGGAAAACTGCAAGCCAAAACCGAATTCTCCCTATGAAGAACCGCCGTACCGTGCGCTTTAATTTATGAATTTTACTTCATCATGCTTGCAACTTCTTCAGCGAAGTTGTCTTCACGCTTCTCAAGGCCTTCGCCCTTCTCAAAACGAACGAACTTTGTGATCTTGATTTCGCCACCAAGCTCTTTTGCAACATTTGCAATGTGCTGTGAAACTGAAATCTTATCGCCCTGAACATATTCCTGCTCGAGGAGACAGTTCTCAGCGTAGAACTTCTTGATTCTACCCATAACCATCTTCTCAGCAACAGCCTGCGGCTTACCTTCGTTGATAGCCTGAGCTGTGAGGATTTCCTTTTCCTTTGCAAGAACATCTGCCGGAACCTCTGAGCTGTCAAGCCATGACGGGCTCATAGCAGCAATCTGCATTGCGACTCCACGACCGAGAGCTGCAACTGCATCGTTACCCTTGAGGTTGTCAGAAACTTCCATATTGATAAGAACGCCGATCTTACCACCCATGTGCATATAGGTAACATTTACGCCACCCTCGCAAAGTGCGAAACGACGGATTTTGATGTTCTCACCGATTGTAAGAATCTTGTCCTGAAGAGCTTCTGCAACAGTCATATCAGAACCTGCGCACTTGCACTCCATAAGTGCATCTACATCTGCAGGCTTGTTTGCAAGAATTGTTTCTGCAACATCAGAAGCGAACTTCTGGAAGTCTGCATTCTTTGCAACGAAGTCTGTTTCGCTGTTGATTTCAACAACAACACCAGCTTCTGCGTTTGCTGTACCGAAAACCATACCTTCAGCAGCAATTCTGCCTGCCTTCTTAGCAGCAGCAGCAAGGCCCTTCTCACGAAGGAATTCCATTGCCTTTTCCATATCACCATCGGACGATGCAAGAGCCTTCTTGCAGTCCATCATACCTGCACCCGTAGATTCACGAAGTGCCTTAACATCAGCAGCTGTAAAAGCCATAATGTAACACTCTCCTTAATATTAAACTAATAAATTATTCAGCAACTGCCTCTTCTGCCGGAGCTGCAGCTTCTTCTGCCGGAGCTTCTTCCTGAACGCCCTGACGAGCTTCAACAACAGCGTTTGCAATTGTCTGAGAGATGAGCTTGATAGCACGGATAGCGTCATCGTTACCCGGGATTACATAGTCAACTTCTTCAGGATCGCAGTTTGTATCAACGATAGCGATTACCGGGATACCGAGTCTGCGAGCTTCAGCAATAGCGTTACGCTCCTTGCGCGGGTCAACGATAAACATTGCACCCGGAAGCTTATTCATTTCCTTAACTCCGCCGAGATACTTCTCGAGCTTTGCAATCTCTGCCTGGAGCTTGATAACTTCTTTCTTGAGGAGAAGATCGAATGTTCCGTCTTCTTCCATCTTCTTAAGCTGGTTGAGGCGGTCGATACGACGGCGCATTGTCTTGAAGTTTGTGAGCATACCGCCGAGCCAACGAGCGTTAACATAGAACATACCTACGCGCTCTGCTTCTTCCTTGATAGCCTCCTGAGCCTGCTTTTTTGTACCTACGAAGAGAATGCTCTTGCCTTCTGCTGCGATATCGCGAGCGAAGAAATAAGCCTCTTCTACTTTCTTAACGGTCTTCTGCAAATCGATGATGTAGATACCGTTACGCTCCGTGAAGATATACGGAGCCATTTTGGGGTTCCAGCGTCTTGTCTGATGTCCGAAGTGAACACCTGCTTCAAGAAGCTGCTTCATTGAGATTACCTGTGACATTGTTTTTTCCTCCTTCTGTTTTAACCGCCACACCGGTCATTCAGAGGCGCCATCTTTCGACACAGCGGCACCCAAGTTACGGCGTGTGAGTTTTTTACCGAAATATATTATCACATTCTTTCACATTTTGCAAGCTTTTTTTGCGATTATTTTAGAAAAAATCCGCTTTTTTTATTTTTATATACGGGTTCAATCGCATAATCGACTAAAATGATGTCGTCTCCTATCCTTTTTATCGCCTCCCACGGTATCACGATATCATCGTTTTTTGAAAAAGAACAAAGAAACTTCCCCTGAATATGGATTACAAGCGATACAATTTTTCCGCAGGTACAATCTACCTCCACATCATTTACATACCCGTATCTTGTCCCGTCACATACATTTATCACTTCCTTGCAGCTAAGTTCTGTTATTCTTGTTTTCATATTTTCCCTCCTGCATCAAATTTTTATAGATTTTTTCCGAATTATATATTATAATGTATATGTATATATTAAAACACGGAGGTGTTTCGCTTGAACGAACAGAACAGCAATAAAAGCAAATCTTTTTTTGCTACCTATAAATTTTTCTTTTTAAAGACAGCTCTCCTTATCCTCACCTGCACTATCGGTATATGTATGATGGTGTTCGTCGGATATATGCTTTCGCTTGATGCGAGGGTTGATATTGAGGTTGAAGCTATGAAGCTCAACTACTCCTCAATCGTTTATTATCTCGACGAAGACGGTAACGAACACGAGTTTGAGCGTCTTTACGACTCACAGAACCGTACATGGGTAAATCTTTCCGATATGCCGGAACACCTCAAAAATGCAGCAATCGCAATTGAAGACCACCGCTTTATGAAGCATCACGGCGTTGACTGGACGAGAACCCTCTCTGCGAGCGTAAACCTCTTCTTTAAATTCAAAAGCGACTACGGCGCTTCAACAATCACCCAGCAGCTCGTTAAAAACCTTACAGGCGACAATCAGGACTCCGTAAAGCGAAAGCTACAAGAAATTATGCGCGCGCTATATCTCGAACGCCATTACGACAAAGATACCATTATCGAAATGTATCTTAACACCATCTATCTCGGTGAGGGCTGCTACGGTGTAGGCACTGCCGCTCAGGCGTATTACGGGAAAGACGTTTCCGAGCTTACCGTTGCCGAATCTGCAGCACTTGTAGGAATAACAAACCTTCCTACATATTATAATCCTTATATTAACCCCGAAAACAACAAGGTACGACGCGATACGATTATCAAGAGAATGTATGACCTTGAGATGATTTCTGAAGAGGAATACAACAATGCCCTGAATGAAGAGATCGTCTTCAATACCGAAAAGAGAAACAATGCAGTAAACAATGTTCAGTCTTACTTCGTTGACCAGATTATCGAAGACCTTATCGACGATCTCGTTGAAATCCGCGGATATTCCGAGAATGTTGCAGTAAGAACGATTTACTCAGGCGGTTTAAAAATATATGCAACCGTTGACCCAAAAATTCAGTCTGCCATGGACGAAATTTTCGAAAACGATAATGTTTTCCCAAGCTACAGCGGAAGCGTAAAACCGCAGTGCTCTATGATTATGCTCGATCCGCAAAACGGCGACATCGTTGCAATGCGCGGTGGTCGAGGTAAAAAGACAGGTGCGCGTGTTCTCAACCGTGCAACCCAAACAAAGCGTCCGCCGGGATCTTCAATCAAGCCTATTTCAGTATATGCTCCGGCGATAGAATACGGCCTAATTACTCCGTTCTCAGTTGAAGACGATGCTCCGATTACGGTTCTCAATAATTCTGCATATCCGAAGAACGAAACCCGAACATACTCAGGAAGAACTAACATCAACGAAGCTGTCAAGCAGTCCATAAACACAGTTTCGATGAGAACACTTGAAAAGCTTTCAATCGAGCGTTCATACAACTTCCTCACAGCTAACCTCGGCGTCACCTCGCTCTCAAAGAAAGGTGACCAGAACCTTGCTCCGCTCTCACTAGGTCAGCTTACAAACGGTATTACCGCCCTTGAAATGGCGGCAGCGTACGTCCCGTTTGCAAACGGCGGAACTTACTATGAGCCGAGAACATACACCAAGGTTCTTGACAGCGACGGCAATGTTCTTATTGAAAAAGAAACCAAGCCCACTCGAGCAATGAGAGAAAAGACTGCAGCTTATATGACCTATATGCTTCAGAATGTTGTTACAGGCGGAACGGGAACTTATGCAAAACTCGACCGCGGTATGCCTGCCGCTGCCAAAACCGGTACCTCAAACAACGACGAAGACCGTTGGTTTGTTGGCTACACTCCCTACTATGTGGGTGCTGCGTGGTTTGGTTATGACCAGCCGAAGTATATTGCAAAATCGCTTTCTCCTGCACTTACCGTCTGGAAGCGCGTTATGAATTCCGCTCATGCTTCTCTTGAGGTCAAGAACTTCCCCAAAAACGATGATTTTAAATATGTAAATATCTGTTCTTCAAGCGGACTTCTTCCGACAGAGAGCTGCAAGCTCGACCCACGCGGTTCGAGAATTGTTGCAGGATACTTCCATAAGGACGATGTTCCAACGGGCTACTGTGATGTCCATAAGCAAATCGACATCGATACAGAAACAAACACTCTTGCTTCTGAATTCTGCCCGAGTGGAAACAGAAAGACGGTTGCACTTTTGAATATAAACCGCTTCTTCCCCTTGAGCGGAGTTGTCCTTGCAGACGAGCAGTATGTTCTTCACGAAGAGACACCCCCTGCAGGTCAGTTCTACTTCTCAAGCGGTGTCGAGAAACCGATGAACTCGATTTGCACTCAGCACAGCTTTGATATTTCGACTGATTCTGAAGAAACACCTGAAGACGGCGAAAGTTCCGACGAAGTTGAAACCGTTCCTGAGGGTGAAGAGCCTTCAGATACTACAGAACCAACACCTGACGAAGAAATCTCGGAGATTTAAAAAACATGGATAAATTCACTTTTTGCGTTCCTGCCCTTTTCGGGCTTGAAGGTCTTATTTCAAAAGAACTTACCAGACTCGGCATTGAGGATGTCAATGCCGAAAACGGAAGAGTTCTCTTTCGCGGTACATTCTCGGATATGGCAAATGCAAATATATGGCTTCGCACAGGCGAGCGGGTACTTCTCGTTGTAGGCACATTCCGCGCGACTACATTCACAGAGCTTTTTGAAGGTACAAAGGCTCTTCCTTGGGAGAGGTTTATCACAAAGGACGGAGCCTTCCCCGTAAAAGGACATAGTCTGAATTCCGCGCTCTTCTCAATTCCCGACTGCCAGAGTATTATAAAGAAGGCGGTTGTTGAGAGATTAAAGTCAAAGTATTCCCTTTCGTGGTTTGAAGAAACGGGAGAAAAGTATCAGATACAATTTTCAATAATGCGCGATGTCGTTACATTATATCTCGATACAACAGGACCTGGACTTCACAAGCGCGGTTACCGTGCAATTTCCGGTGCAGCTCCCCTTCGAGAGACGCTTGCTGCAGCGATGGTCGAGCTTGCAAAATACAGAGGCCGCGCATTCTTTTGTGATCCGTTCTGCGGCTCCGGTACAATTCTCATAGAAGCTGCTATGATAGCGCAGAATCGTGCTCCGGGTCTTTATCGAAGATTCGCCGCTGAAAACTGGGGCATTTCAGATAAGGAAATATGGAAGTCACTCCGCGAGACCGCAAAAACAAAGACATTTGACAGAGACTTTGAGCTATGGGGCGGAGATGTTGACTCAGAGGTTATTGAGCTTGCCCGTGAAAATGCAAAAAAAGCAAAAGTTGATAAATACATCACATTTGAAAAAGCGGATGCTACAAAGTTCTCACCTCTCCGCGAGAGCGGAATCTGTGTTACAAACCCACCGTACGGTGAACGGCTTCTTGAAGTCAAAGATGCAGAGAACTTATATCGCAATTTTGGCAAAGTCATGTCCGGTTTGCCGAATTTCTCAACTTACATAATCGCATCTCATCCCGAATTTGAATATTTTTACGGTAAAAAGGCAGCAAAACGCCGAAAAATGTACAATGGAATGATAAAATGCGACTTATATATGTATTTTTAAATATTAACTATTTGTAAAAAATGCGATTCCAAGAGCATTTGTGAGATATTAACAGAATTTACGAGCAAACGAAAGCTGTTTTAATTTAACTTCCGTTTGCTCGTTTTTTTACCTCATTTTACTATTTTGCCAGCTTGCAAAAACAAGTAACTTATTTTATTATTATATACAGACTTAGCACTCGGCACCAAAGAGTGCTAAAAACAGAATTTCATTCAGGAGGAAATTTATCATGACACTTAAGCCACTTGCAGACCGCGTAGTTTTAAAGATGGTAGAAGCAGAGGAAACCACAAAGAGTGGTATCATTTTGACAGCAGCTTCCAAGGAGAAGCCCCAGGTTGCAGAAGTTGTTGCAGTTGGTCCCGGCGGAAATGTTGACGGTAAGGATATCGTTATGCATGTTAAGGTCGGCGACAAGGTTATCACAAGCAAGTATGCAGGAACTGAGGTCAAGATTGATGCAGACGAGTTCATCGTTGTTCGTCAGAACGACATCCTCGCTGTTGTTGAATAATCTTTAATCTATTTTATATAAGGAAGGTTTTTAATTATGTCAAAAGAAATTCTTTTTTCAGAAGACGCTCGCCACGCTCTTGAGCGCGGTATCAACAAGCTTGCAGATACGGTAAAGGTTACACTCGGTCCGAAGGGTCGCAATGTTGTTCTCAACAAGAAATTCGGCGCTCCCCTCATTACTAACGACGGTGTTACAATCGCAAAGGAAATCGAGCTTGATGACCCGTTTGAAAACATGGGCGCACAGCTCGTTAAGGAAGTTTCAACAAAAACAAACGATGTTGCAGGTGACGGTACTACTACTGCTACCCTTCTCGCTCAGGCTATTATCCGCGAGGGTATGAAGAATGTTACAGCCGGTGCAAACCCGATGATCATGCGTACAGGTATCCACGCTGCTGTTGAAGCTGCGGTTTCCGCTGTAAAGGCTGCATCACAGAAGGTTAACGGCTATGAGGATATCGCTCGTGTTGCTGCTGTTTCTTCTGCAAGCGAGACAATCGGTCAGCTTATCGCTGATGCTATGGAAAAGGTTTCAGCAGACGGCGTTATCACTGTTGAGGAGTCAAAGACTGCTGAAACATACAGCGAAATCGTTGAAGGTATGCAGTTTGACCGCGGATACATCTCTCCGTACATGGTAACTGATACAGACAAAATGGAAGCTGTTATCGATGACGCTTGCATCCTTATCACAGACAAGAAGATTTCAAACATTCAGGAGATTCTCCCTGTTCTTGAGCAGATTGTTCAGTCTGGTAAGAAGCTCGTTATTATTGCTGAGGACATCGAAGGCGAAGCTCTTGCAACTCTCCTCGTAAACAAGGTCCGTGGCACATTCACCTGCGTTGGTGTTAAGGCTCCGGGATTCGGCGACAGACGCAAGGATATGCTCAAGGATATCGCTATCCTTACAGGTGGTCAGGTCATCTCTGATGAGCTCGGTATGGATCTTAAGGAAACAACTCTTGATATGCTCGGTCATGCTCGTCAGGTTAAGATTTCAAAAGAAAACACAATCATCGTTGACGGCGCAGGCAATGCAGACGAAATCAAAGCTCGCGTTGCACAGATCCGCACTCAGATTGAAACAACTTCTTCTGAATTTGACCGTGAAAAACTTCAGGAACGCCTTGCAAAGCTTTCAGGCGGCGTAGCTGTTATCAAGGTTGGTGCTGCAACTGAAGTTGAAATGAAGGAACAGAAGCTCCGCATCGAAGACGCTCTCAACGCTACTCGCGCAGCTGTTGAAGAAGGCATTGTTGCAGGTGGCGGTACAGTATTTGTAAACGCTATCGCTGCTGTTGAGAAGCTCATCTCAAAGACAGAGGGCGATGCTCGTACAGGTGTTCGCATCATTGCTAAGGCTCTTGAAGAGCCGGTTCGCCAGATTGCTGCTAACGCAGGTATTGACGGTTCTATCGTTCTTGATAAAATCAGAAACAGCCGCAGAACAGGCTATGGCTTCGACGCTTACGCTAACAAATACTGCGATATGATCAAGGCCGGTATCGTTGACCCGGCTAAGGTTACACGTAGCGCTCTTGAAAATGCAGCTTCAATCGCTTCAATGGTTCTCACAACAGAGAGCATCGTTACAGACAAGAAGGAACCCGCAGCTCCCGCAATGCCTGCCGGCATGGGCGACGGCGGTATGGGAATGTATTAATAGACCATATAACAGAAACAAAAGAACCGAAACCACTGGTTTCGGTTCTTTTTTGTTCTTTTTAAAATTTCTTCTCTCCCGAGTAAATCATCATTTTATCTTTGTTGGCATCAACTTCGGGTTTCTGGACTTTCTCTTCCCAATCGCTCGGAGCAACTTCCTCAAGTGAAATCGAAATTGCTTCCCGCGGACATCCCCACACTTCGAGAAAAACCTCGTTAATTCTTTCAACAAGCTTCTCTTTTGTTTCTTTATCCTTCGGATACGCTTTTATTGCTACATACGGCATAACTTTTTCCTCCTAAATGTTTTTCATCGTAAGACCTATTCTGTTCTTTTCCAAGTCGACACTCAATACTTTAACCGAAACGATATCGCCAACCTTAAGCACCTCTGACGGATGCTTTATAAAGCGGTTTGTTATCTGCGAAATATGGACGAGTCCGTCCTGATGCACTCCGATATCAACAAATGCGCCAAAATCAATTACATTTCTGACAGTCCCAGTAAGAATCATTCCCTCGCGGAGATCTTTTATATCCATAACATCCTCACGGAGCATCGCCTCGGGAAGCTCTCCTCTCGGGTCACGACCCGGTTTTGAAAGCTCGTTTATGATATCAGAAAGTGTAGGAACGCCGATTCCGAGCTTTTCAGCAAGATTAGTCAGACCTACACTCTTCGCTTTTTCAGAAAGCTCGATTCCACCGGCCTCTGAAAGTGCTTTTAAATCTGCTCCAAGACAGACAAGAAGCTCTTTTGCAGCCTTATAAGACTCAGGGTGGACACTCGTATTATCAAGCGGATTATCACTTTCCGCAACGCGCAAAAATCCTGCACACTGCTCAAATGCTTTCGCTCCGAGCTTCGGAACTTTTTTAAGCTCTGAGCGGTTTTTAAAGCTTCCATTTTCTTCACGGTACGCGACGATATTCTTGCAAACCGTCGATGTAAGACCTGAAATATGGCTTAAAAGCGCAGCTGACGCTGTGTTGAGGTCTGCACCAACCGTATTAACACAGTCTTCAACAACGCCATCAAGAGCCTCAGAAAGCCTTTTTTGCGGCATATCGTGCTGATACTGCCCGACACCTATCGCCTTCGGTTCAATCTTTACAAGCTCTGCGAGCGGGTCCTGAAGGCGCCTTGCAATAGAAACTGCAGAGCGGAGAGTCAAATCGAAATCAGGCATCTCCTCTGCCGCGAGTTTTGACGCTGAATATACAGATGCTCCGGCTTCTGAAACGACCATATACGAAACCTTACGGTCAATCTGCTTAAGTGTTTTTGCACAGAAAAGCTCGGTTTCTTTCGATGCTGTTCCGTTTCCGATGGCAATAATCTCAACAGACCATTTTAAAATTTTCTCTTTCATAATCTCTGCGGACTGTTTCTCGCGAGCTTCACCGTGCGTCGGATAAATAACTGCAGTATCGAGAACCTTTCCGGTTTCATCGACTACCGCAAGTTTACAGCCAGTTCTGTATCCGGGGTCAAGACCCAATGCGATTTTACCTTTGACAGGAGGCGCAAGAAGAAGCTGGCGAAGATTTACACCGAACAGCTTTATCGCATCCTCACTTGCAACTTCCGTAAGCTCAGCTCTAATTTCCCTTTCAACTGACGGAAAAATAAGGCGCGAATATGCATCGTCGCAAGCAGCCTTAACAAGAGTTGCACACGGAGATACACCAACTACATAAAGCGATGCTATTGACTTAAGAGGTCTCTCCTCTTCCATTGAAATATCAACCTTCAAGATACCCTCTTTTTCACCTCGATTGAGGGCGAGGATACGGTGACCGACAATCTTGCTTACCGGCTGAGAGAATTCGTAATATGTTTCATATACCTTTCCCTCATCCTCTTCTTTTGTCTTTTCCGAGCTTATCATGCCGTGCATCCGCATAAGATTACGGACTCTTTTTCTGACCTCGGCATTATCGGAAACATCTTCAGCAATTATATCAGATGCACCCTGAAGCGCCGCTTTGATATCAGGTACATCCTTTTCAAGATCTACATATTCCGCGGCAAGCTCCTCAGGAAGAACTGAAGTTTCCTGGCTCTGTAAAATCGTCTCAGCAAGCGGTTGGAGACCTCTTTCCTTCGCAACCGATGCGCGAGTCTTTCTTTTCGGGCGGAAGGGGCGATAGATATCATCTATCTCTGCAAGTGTCACTGCATTATCAAGGGCTGCAGAGATTTCTTCTGTAAGATTCCCCTGACCTTCGATAAGTCCTCTTACCTCTTCTCGTCTCGCGTCAAGGTTTCTTAAATATTCAAGCTTTTCCGCTATGTTTCTGATAAGCTGGTCATCCATCGTTCCGTGCTGTTCTTTTCTGTATCGCGCAATAAACGGAATGGTATTCCCTTCATCAAGAAGAGTAATTATGTTCAAAACATATTCTTCTTTTACTTCAAACTCTTTCGCAATTATCTCAGCATACGACATAAATAAACTCTCCTCAACTTAAAAAAGAATAAAATACATAATAAAGGCATTTGCAATTCCAATAAGCGCACCAAAGATAACCTGTATCGGTGTGTGCCCCACAAACTCCTTGAGCTTCGTCTCAGGGAGTTTTTCTGTTGCAAAAACATTGAACGATTCAATAATCTCGTTGATAATTACAGCCTGCTTTCCTGTTTCCCGCCTTACACCCATTGCATCGTGACAAACAATTATAGCGAGAATCGCAGTTACCGCAAACTCAAAACTCGAAACGCCGCAAGCAAGCGCAGTTACAGTCGCAAGAGAAGCAACCGTGGCAGAATGACCGCTTGGCATTCCCCCGTCTCCGAACAGGCGGCTGAACTCAAACTTTTTATAAATAATCGTATGAATTACAAGCTTTAATACCTGTGCAATTATCCACGATAGAAGCCCCGTCAAGAGAAACGGGTTATATACATAATTTAAAAAGTTTTCCATCATATACTCCTTTGAAAAATTTTCCATATATATTTTATAATGTTTTCCGTTTTTTTTCAAGTGAAACATAAGTAGCACCGTTCAATTATATTTCTTTTCATCTCTCTTTTTTTACATTTATCGCGCGCATTCTCGTGTATTATTTAAACTATAAAACAAAAGAAAGGACAAAAAGAATGAATATTACCTCAAAGCGTACAGACGGCGAACTTTCGCTCTTTTTATCGGGTGAGCTTGACCACCACGCCGCAAGATGTGCAATACCTGAAATTTCAAAAATCATAGATTCAGAACTTCCCTTAAAGCTTATCTTCGATTTCAGTGATATAAGCTTCATGGACAGCTCCGGAATCGCTCTCGTAATCGGAGGATATAAAAAAGCAACTGCAGTCGGCGGAGAGTTTTCCGTAATAAATGTTCCCAAGCAGGCTTATAAAGTTTTTCTTGCCGCCGGAATATGCAAGATTATAAATATAACAACACGCGATTCCGCACTTTCAAAAATATAGGAGGTAAATATGAATATTTTAAACGAAGTTTCAATCACTTTCCCCAGCAAATCTACAAACGAAGGTTATGCAAGAGCTGCAGTTTCAGCTTTTGCCGCACAGCTTGACCCAACACTCGAAGAAATTGGCGATATTAAAACCGCTGTGAGCGAAGGCGTAACAAACTGTATCGTTCACGCATACCCTGACTCAGTCGGAAAAATTTACATAAGACTTCGAATTTTCGAAGGAAACATCCTCGAAATCGTTATTCGCGACAAGGGTCTTGGTATCCCCGACATAACAGCCGCAAAAACGCCTATGTTTACAACCGGCGGCGCCGACCGTTCAGGTATGGGTTTTACCATTATGGAAAGCTTTACGGATAATCTCAAGGTTCGCTCTGCTCCGGGCAAAGGAACTACCGTCACGATGCGTAAGCGAATTTCTATGCGTAGCGGAGGAAAAGTTCTGTGACGGACACAGGAATGCTCATACAATCAGCAAAAAACGGAGATGAGTTTGCCTTTGAAAAACTCGTCACTGAAAATTCTCCGCTTATCTGGAGTATAGTAAGGCGTTATCTTGGCAGAGGTGCCGAGGCTGAAGATTTATATCAGCTTGGTTGTCTTGGGCTTCTCAAGGCAATACGCGGCTTTGACGAAACTCTCGGCAATCAGTTTTCAACTTATGCCGTTCCTAAAATTTCGGGCGAAATACGCCGCTTTCTGAGAGATGACGGTGCTATCAAAGTAAGCAGAACAATAAAAGAAAAGGCGATAAAAATAAAACACATCGCAGACAAACTTCAATTTGAACTGAACCGCGAACCTACTCTTTCGGAAATTGCTGAAGCAAGCGGTTTTACTGCCGAAGAAATCGCAGAAACAGAACTTGCAACTGCCCGGACCGATTCACTCAATCGCGAAATCAACGATGACGGTCAGACTCTCGGAGAACTCATCGGCACGGAAGGTTATGAAGACTCAACCCTTGAACAGATTTCACTTTCCGAAGCAATAAAAAAACTACCCGAGCGTGAAATGAAAGTAATTAGGCTTCGCTTTTTTAAATGTCTTACACAAAACCAGGTAGCAAAGGTTTTGAACATCTCTCAAGTACAGGTTTCGAGAATAGAACGCGCTGCGCTAATGCATCTCAAAGATTTTCTATAGATTCACACATCGCAACTGCGATGTGTTTTTCTTTACCTTATTATAATACTTGACAAAAAACGACATTATATGTTAACATATAATCAATAATTTGATAGAGGCGCGTTGATTATAAGTACCTGCTCCCTGTTCAGGACTTTACGGAGTAGCAAAAGGAATTAACGCCGAAATGAAACATTTCTTCCTGATAAAATGTTTTGTTGGGTCGGTGCAGAATATGTCCCGGACTGTCACAATGTGTGGAGAGCTATCTTTTTATGATTTCTTTGTATCTTAGATATTTTGAGGTTATGAAATGCACTCTGCATATCATAGCCTCTAATTTTTTAGGAGGGTGAAATATGATTCACTTAAGAAAATCGCGCATTCTAGCAACTTGCGCACTCATCATCATGGTTCTCTGCTCCGTCTTCCCGATGGCTTTTGCTTCAGAGGTTGACCTTTCAGAGAACGAAAACGCAGTAGCCTTCATCGATAACGCCGGAGAATTCAACCCCGATGTTATGACAGAAGAAGAAATTGCAGATTACTCAACTGCGGCTAACGCCTTCATCGATAACTATTCCGATAATGTCGGTGCTATCGAGAGCGAAGCTTTCACGGCAAACCTTGAAAAAGCAGTAGCTGCAAAGAGAAACGATGTTGCTCCTTTCGGCACTATCTTCTCGTTGCTTCCGCCGATTATCGCTATCGTTCTTGCTCTTATCACAAAAGAGGTTTATTCTTCCCTCTTTATCGGTATTGCTGCAGGCGCACTTATGTACGCAAACTTCAACTTTGCAGGCACTATCGACCACCTCTTTGTTGACGGTTTCATCAGTTCTATCGCTGACCCGTACAACATTGGTATCTTAATCTTCCTTGTTGTACTCGGTGCTATCGTTTCTCTTATGAACAAGTCAGGCGGTTCTGCTGCATTCGGCCGTTGGGCATCAACACACATCAAGTCAAAAGTTGGCGCACAGCTCGCTACAATTCTCCTTGGTGTTCTCATTTTTGTTGACGACTATTTCAACTGCCTCACAGTTGGTTCTGTTATGCGTCCTGTATCAGACAAGTTCAAGATTTCCCGTTCAAAGCTCGCATACATCATCGACGCTACAGCAGCTCCGGTCTGCATCATTGCTCCGATTTCTTCCTGGGCAGCAGCAGTTGCAGGCTTCGTTTCTGAAGACCAGATAGGCGGTCTTGAGCTCTTTATCAGAGCTATTCCGTATAACTTCTATGCACTCCTCACAATCGTTATGATGGTTGCAATCGTTCTTATGAAGTTTGATTACGGCCCGATGAAGAAGCATGAGATAAATGCAGAAAACGGTGATATCTTCTCTTCAACCGAAAAGGAAATGCTCGAACAGCTCGAAGAGAAAGACGAAAACAAGAACGGTAGCGTCTGGGATCTTATCGCTCCGGTTGTTGTTCTCGTTGCAGGTTGCGTTCTCGGTCTCGTTTACTCCGGTGGCTTCTTCGACGGCGAGACATTTATCAACTCCTTCTCAAATGCTGATGCTTCCGTAGGTCTTGTTATCGGCTCATTTGCAGGTCTTATCTTCTCAATCATCTACTTCCTCTGCCGCCGCGTTCTTACCTTCAAAGCTTGCATGGAAGCTATCCCCGAAGGCTTCAAGGCTATGGTTCCTGCAATCATGATTCTCTGCTGTGCATGGACTCTTAAGACTATGACAGATAGCCTCGGCGCAAAGATTTACATCGCTGAATTCGTTCGCACAAGCGCAAGCGCAATTCTCCCGATGCTCCCGGCTATCGTATTCCTTATTGCTGTTGGTCTCACATTTGCATCAGGTACATCCTGGGGTACATACGGTATCCTCATCCCGATTGTTCTCGCAATCTTCGGTGGCTCAATCAGCAACGAGATTTCAATCATTGCAATTTCCGCTTGCATGGCAGGTGCTGTTTGTGGCGACCACTGCTCACCGATTTCCGATACGACGATTATGTCATCAGCAGGTGCACAGTGCAACCACATCAACCATGTTTCAACCCAGCTCCCCTACGCACTTACAGTTGCAGCAGTTTCATTCGTAGCATACATTATCGCAGGCTTTGTAAAGAGTGTATGGATTTCACTTCCGATCGCAATCGTCCTTATGCTTGCAACACTCTTTGTAATCAAAGCTATTTCCAAGAAGAAAGCTTAGGAAACATAAAAAAAATCAGGTGGCGTAAGCCACCTGGTTTTTTTATTCTTTTTTAGAAAAGACCTGTTATCTTTCCGTCTTCCGTTACATCAATTCGCTCTGCAGCAGGAACTTTCGGAAGTCCAGGCATTGTCATAATATCGCCTGTAAGGACTACTATAAAGCCTGCACCTGCAGAAACCTTGACATTCTTAATCGTAACCGTGAAGTTTTCGGGAGCACCGAGCTTTTTCGGATCATCCGAGAAGCTGTACTGCGTTTTAGCAACGCAAATCGGAAGCTTTCCAAATCCAAGAGACTCAAGCTCATCAATCTGTTTCTTGACATTCGGAAGGATATTTATTCCACTTCCTCCGTATATCTTCTTGACAACAGCTTCGATTTTCTCTTCAATCGAAGAATCAAGCTCGTAGCTGAATGTAAAGTCGCCCTTCTCCTCTTCACAAAGACGGACAACCTCGCGAGCAAGCTCTTCGCCGCCGCGACCGCCATCAGCCCATACGGTAGAAAGAATCGTATTTACCTGAAGCTCGCGACACTTATCAATTATGAAGTTGATTTCATTATCCGTATCCGTCGGAAAGCGGTTAATTGCTACAACACACGGGAGCTTATAGACATTCTTGATATTTGCAACATGGCGGAGGAGGTTTGGTATTCCCTTCTCAAGCGCAGTTATATCTTCATTTGAGAGCTCGTCTTTAGCTCTTCCTCCGTGCATCTTGAGTGCTCTGACAGTTGCAACAACGACTACTGCGGACGGTGTAAGCTTTGCTGTTCTGCACTTGATATCAAGGAACTTTTCTGCTCCGAGGTCTGCACCAAAGCCTGCCTCAGTAATCGTATATTCGCCCATCTTGAGCGCAAGGCGCGTTGCCATAACTGAATTACAGCCGTGAGCGATGTTTGCAAACGGACCGCCGTGGACAAATGCAGGAGTTCCCTCAAGAGTCTGAACCAGGTTCGGCTTCAGCGCATCCTTAAGGAGAGCCGTCATAGCTCCTGCTGCATTGAGCTCACCGCAGGTTACGGGCTTACCGTCGCGGTTATATGCAACGATTATTCTCGAAAGTCTCTCTTTTAAGTCAGAAAGAGATGTAGCAAGGCACAAGATTGCCATAATTTCGCTTGCAACAGTTATATCGTAACCATCTTCTCTTGCAACGCCGTTTTTAGCACCGCCAAGACCGCAGGCTATATTACGGAGAACTCTGTCGTTCATATCAACACAGCGTCTCCAGGTGATTTTGTTCAAATCAATTCCGAGAGCATTGCCCTGATGAATATGATTGTCAAGCATCGCTGCAAGAAGGTTGTTCGCAGCTCCGATGGCGTGGAAGTCTCCTGTAAAGTGAAGGTTTATATCCTCCATAGGAACAACCTGTGCATAACCGCCACCTGCTGCGCCGCCCTTAAGTCCAAAAACAGGACCAAGAGACGGCTCGCGGAGAGCAACCGTTACATCCTTGCCAATTCTTGCAAGGCCGTCTGCAAGACCGATTGTAGTGGTAGTTTTTCCTTCTCCTGCAGGAGTCGGAGTAATCGCCGTTACAAGAACAAGCTTTCCGTCTTCCCTGTCAGTTTCTGAAAGAAGAGATAAATCAATCTTTGCTTTATATTTCCCGTATTGCTCGATATACTTTTCGTCAATATGAGCTTTTTTTGCAATCTCGCCTATCGGGCGCATCTCGCAACTCTGCGCTATTTCAATATCGCTTTTATATCCCACTTAAAACGCCTCCAAAGCATTATTTGAAGTATTTAACAGCCGCCTCGAACATACGGATATCATAATTTCCGAGAACATTCTTATAAAGACCGTTGCCAACGCGTTCGCTGTGACCCATCTTACCGAATACTCTGCCATCAGGTGATGTGATACCCTCGATTGCATACATAGAATCGTTCGGGTTAAATGCAACATCACTTGTAGCATTACCGTCGAGGTCAACATACTGTGTTGCAATCTGACCGTTTTTTGCAAGCTCAAGAATGAGTTTTTCATCAGCAAGGAATCTGCCCTCACCGTGTGAAATCGGAACATTATATACATCGCCGACATTGGTAAGCGCAAGCCACGGAGACTTGTTCGACGCAACGCGGGTACGGACAATCTTTGACTGGTGGCGTGCGATTGTGTTGAATGTAAGAGTTGGAGAGTTTTCATCGGTATCAATAATCTTACCGTACGGGACGAGACCAAGCTTGATAAGAGCCTGGAAGCCGTTACAGATACCGCACATAAGACCGTCACGCTTCTCCAAAAGGTCTGTAACACCTTCTTTAATTGCAGTGTTTCTGAAAAATGCAGTAATGAACTTACCGCTTCCGTCAGGCTCGTCACCGCCGGAGAAACCGCCGGGGATGAATACCATCTGTGCACTCTTAAGCTTTTCTGCAAACTCCTCAACACTTCCGCGGATAGCATCTGAAGTGAGGTTCTTAATAACAACAATCTCAGGTTCAGCACCTGCATCACGAACAGCTTTTGCTGAATCGTATTCGCAGTTTGTTCCCGGGAATGCCGGAATGAGAACCTTCGGTTTCGCGCATGATACTGCCGGTGCTACACGCTTATCAGCTGTAAAGTCAAAGTTCTTGACAGTTGTTTTTCTATCTTCAATGTTGCAGCTGTAAACACTCTCGAGCTTATCTTCATAAATTTCAAGAAGCTCGTCATAAGCGATGTTTTCCGCACCATATACGAAACTCTTCTTATCAGTAACAGTACCGATAAATGTTGCCCCATCTACATCCTCTGTAACTTCGAGGACGAATGATGCGTAGCTGTATCCGAAAAGGTCATCCATTGAAAGCTTATCGTTGAACTCAAAGCCGAAGCCGTTACCGAATGCCATCTTCATTACAGCCTCTGCGATACCGCCAAGACCAGGAGTGAAGCAAGCGAGAACCTTTCCTTCTCTCATAAGC
>JAZTWZ010000003.1:0-9945 GCA_045636165.1 Eubacteriales bacterium | reverse complement strand
GATAAGATTATTATGGGCGGACCAATGATGGGTCTTGCACAGTCTGATCTTTCCGTTCCTGTTATAAAGGGAACGAACGGACTTCTCGCCTTCTCCGGCGGTGAGGGTGAGAGCAAGAAGCAGACGGGATGTATCCACTGCGGAAAGTGCGTAAGTGTATGTCCGATGAACCTTGAACCGCTTTTCATTCATCGCGCATATAAATTCGGTAATCTTTCCGAATGCAAAGAATACAATGTTGCAGACTGTATCGAGTGCGGCTCGTGTGCGTATGTATGTCCTGCACGGATTTCGCTCGTTTCAGAGTTCAGAGATATAAAAAACAAGCTTTCGGAGGAGGATACAAATGAAGATTGATACTAAAAAGTTTTTTGTTTCCTCGTCTCCGCATATCCATACGGACGATGATACCCGTTCAATAATGTCTGATGTTATTGTCGCGCTTGCATTTCCGCTTATTATGGCAATTTACTTTTTCGGCTGGCGCGCGCTCATCCTGACTGCAATCTCGATAATTTGTTCTGTCGTATTTGAGTTTCTTTTCTGCAGAATAACGAAGAAAACTTCGACAATCGGAGATTTGTCGGCAGTTGTAACGGGACTTTTGCTTGCGCTTTGTCTTCCTGTTTCCGTGCCGCTCTGGATGCCGCTTGTCGGAAGCTTCTTTGCGATTGTTGTTGTCAAGAATTTATACGGTGGTCTCGGAAAGAATTTCCTTAACCCCGCACTTTCGGGACAGGCTTTCCTCTTTTCGTGGCCAGCACTTATCTCGCTTTGGACAAAGCCGAATCTCGGAGCGAATGCTCTATCGGCGTTTGGACATATCACCCGTGAAAATCTTACTCCCGATGTAATCGCATCGGTAACTCCGCTTGCGAAAATGAAGCTCGGATATCTTCCGACTGCTGCAATGGGAGATATTGATGTCATCTCGCGCCTTCGCGATGTTGCGATGGGAAATATCGCAGGTGCGATGGGCGAGGTCTCGGCTGTTGTTATCATTGCGGCGGCGATATATCTGCTTATCCGCCGTGTCATAACGATACACATTCCTGCATCGTATGTTCTTACGGTTGCAGTTCTTACCTTTATCTTCCCACTTGGCGGAAACCCGAATCTTCTCTGGTCGCTCTTCAGTGTCCTTTCTGGCGGACTTTTGTTCGGCGCCGTGTTTATGGCAACTGACTATGCCACAAGCCCTGCAACGCCACGAGGAAGAATCGTTTACGGAATCGGTTGCGGTGTTCTCACCTTTATTTTCAGATATTTCGGTGCATACAGTGAGGGTGTGACTTTTGCAATTCTTATTATGAATCTTATGACATTCTTTATTGAGCGTGTCTGCCGCAGTCGCAGGTATGGAGTAAAAAAGGCAAAGGCAGGTGCAGAAAATGAAGATTAAAATAAATTTTTCTTTCAAAAAAATCTCCCTTCCGCGCATCTCCTTTAAGGCAATTACTCCCGAAAAAAGAAAAGAAATTCTTAAGGCTGTGCTGACCATTTCCGCATCAGCTGTCGCGGCGGCGATTATCCTCGGCGGAGTCTCAAATCTCCTTGGAGGAATAGCAACGAAAAACGCAGACAAAAAGGTTTATGATGCGATGGAACGTCTGATTCCCGATGCAACTTATGAAAAGCTGATGCCGTCGTTTGATGCAAAAGCATCATTTGTTACCTTGTATGAAGCGAAAAAGGGCGAAGAGCTTCAGGGCTACTGCGCCAGAACCTCCGCACAGGGCTATAAGAACCCGATTGAGATGATTGTTGCGCTTGATGCCGAAGGTAAGGTTACGGGCGTTGAAATTCTCGCGATAGACGAAACTATCGGTTACGGAAAAAGAATTGAGGGAGAAGAATTCCTCTCGCAGTTCAAAGACAAAAACGAAGAACTTACGGTTGTAAGAGGAAACGCTGATGCCTCGAATAAAATTTCTGCAGTATCGGGCGCAACCGTTTCTTCAAACGCGGTAAAAGAGGGCGTAAACCGCGCGATTGCCGCAGTTTCACAGCTTCGCGCTGATGCTGAAGAAAAGGCGGCAGCAGAAGCCAAGGCTCTTGAAGAAAAAATGGCTTCTGAGGCTGAAAAAACAGAAAATAACGCGGAAGGGGAGAACGCACAATGAAAAAGATAATCGGTTTTCTCAAAAAAAGCGTGCTTCTTGAAAATCCCGTACTCTCCCTTTTTGCAGGAGTAACACCGCTTCTTGCTGTTTCAACAAGGCTTATTGACGGTGTGACTCTCGGCGTTTGTGCGATTTTTTGCATCACGCTGTCATCGCTTCTCTTCTGGGCACTTAGAAAGGCGATATCTGACAAACTTCGCGATGTCGTATATATTATTATAGTCGCGGTAGCAGTTTCGCTCTGCGAGATTTTGCTCGCGGCATTTTTGCCGTCCGTTTATAAAAGTCTCGGTATGTATCTGCCGCTTCTTGCTGTAAGCGGGCTTGTATTCTCGCGCTCGAAGAAGTTTTCGCGCGAGGAAAAACTTGCATCATGCCTTTTTGAAGGTCTTTCCTGCGGAATCGGATATTTCGCGCTTGCACTTGCAATGTCGCTTGTCCGTGAATTCTTCGGACGCGGCACAGTTGCAGGATTTTCAGTAATTCCCGAGAAGTATGCAATATCATTACTTATTGGTCCTGTCGGCGGCTTTATGCTTCTTGGAATTCTTATCGCAGTTTCGAGAAAAATGTTTGAGAATAAGAGTGAGGGGGAAGAATAAATGGGAATATTTAAAATTTTTCTTCTGAGCCTTGCCGCTGCGTTCTCGGAAAATCTTATTTTTTCAAAATACCTTGGTTTTGAACCGTTTTTAACCGAAACAAGAGACACGAAAACCGCACTCCTATCGGGTGCTTCGATAACGGTTCTTACGGCGGTAACCTGTTTTGTGACGAGTATTATTGATGTTCTGCTTCTTAAGAATTTTTCAATCGAATATATGAGAACGGTTGTATTTGTTCTCATTATGGTTATTTTGTGGAAAGGGCTTATGTCCTGTCAGAAAAAAGTAAAGTTTCCGCTTTCTCATGTTCTTTCAGGTACGGCAGTTCTCGGTACGGCTCTCATCGTATCGTCGAATGGGTTCAATCCGTTTGAAGCTCTTATCTATGGCATTTTTGCAGGGATAGGATACATGATCTCTTCTTTCCTGTTCGCGTCTGTACGCGAGCGTCTCAAGCATGCAGCCGTACCGAAATTCTTTGAAGGAATTCCGATACTTCTCATTACGGCCGGGCTTATAGCTCTCGCGTTTGCAGGCTTTAGCGGAATGAAATTCATATAGGAGGCAGAAGATGGAAGCCTTATTCAATATTTTGATAGCCGTTGCGGTTTTGCTTGGCCTCGGAGTTTTTGGCGGTGTTGTGTTCGGCGCATCTGACAGCGTCAAGGAGGGAAAAGTCAAAGCGGCAAAACCTGAGGAAGAAGTTCCGGAGGTGTGATAATGAAAAATCAAAGAAGGTACAGAGGCTCGCGTCAGAAAATCGGGCTTCTTATTCCTGCGCTTGTTGCGCTTTGTCTTATCGCTGCAGCTGCACTCTATGTCATAAATAACAATATGACATTCACAAAAGAAGGCTCGTTCTTTATTCCTGAAAAAGACGAAACTCCGCAAGATGTAGAGGCAAATCTCATAATTGAAGAGCCTGAGATTGAAATAGAGCCCGAACCTGCGCCTGCCCCACCGGTTTCTGATAATACATCGGATGTAAGGGGATACTTCGTTCCTGTCGGAAGTGTAAAGAGTGTTGAGCTTTTTGATGCTGAGCTTATTGCGGCGAAAACTTCTGGCGCAAACACCCTTATTCTTGAGGTTAAGGCAGAAGACGGAACTCTCTCCTATTCTACAAAAACAAGTATAGGTGTGAGCACGGGACTTGCAGGAGATAGCGCGATGCTCTCCGAGAGCATTAAAAAAGCGCGCGAGTCGGGATATCGCGTAGCGCTTTATATGTCGTGCTTTAAGGACAATGAAGCAGCGAGAAAGAATCAGATATATTCCGTCAGAACGGCTAACAAAATTATCTGGCTTGACGGCGAGAATATGCGATGGTTATCGCCGTATTCGGAAGATGCTTGTGAGTATCTCGCGGAAACCGTCCGTGAGCTTGCGTCCTTTGTTCCCGATGAAATTATTCTTTCAAATATCTCATTCCCTACCTTCGGAAAGACTGAGATTATCGAATACGAAGACAGCGGAATTTCAAAGGAAGAAAAGCTTTCGGAGGTTATTGCTGACTTAAAGGCTGCTGCAGGAGATGTAAAGCTCTCTGCAGTATATGAAAACTATAAGGGTAACGCGCTTTTAAGAAGCGGTCAGAACTCAAAAGCTTTTGCGGATGCATTTGGCACGGTCTATGTAAAAGAAAACGGCGGAAACAATAGCGCATCGTTTGCGGATGTAGCAGATGAATTCAAAAATGCAGTTCCGATAAAGTCTTCCCCCTCGGGAAATGAATATGTGATTAAAAATTAAAAGAAAAGGCAGGTTGTTCAACCTGCCTTTTCTTTTAATTTTTCTGCTTTTTCAAGAATTTTTGTGATGTCTCTTCCGTGTGCGCGGTTGTATCGGCGCAGGTCAAAGAGTTCGCTCGATTCACCGCTGAGAACATTTACTTTTTCAAATGTGCCGAGACTTGCCAAAAAGCCGTACTCCGTAATCATCTCGCGGAGAGTATCGTTTGTTCCGCCGTACGGATATGTAAAGCAAACCGGAGAAAAACCGAGTTTTTCCTCAAATAAAGTCTGCGAATGGATCAGGTCATCGTGCATAATTGCCTTGTAGTGCTCATCACCCTCGCCGTCTATTTTGAGGCAGCCGTGGCGTTCGTTCAGAGAATGCATATTGTATGAATGGTTCTGGAATTCGCAAAGCCCCGACTCAAGCATCTCGGAAATTTCATCCCACGAGAGATGGGCGTAGTTTATGTGCTTGTCGATGCCCTCTGTCGAATACCGCTCTGTATATGAACCGACAACGGAGAAAACTGCCTTCATATTGTATTTCTTAAGAAGAGGGAAGACATTTAAATAGTCCGTCTGGTATCCGTCGTCAAAGGTGAGCATTACGGGCTTTTTCGGAAGTGCGCGCTTTCCCTCGCAGAATTCGATGAGGTCGGCGACCGTTACCGTTTCATAGCCTCGTTCCGAGAGAAGCCTGAGGTCAGCTTCGAGTTCACGGGGAGAGACAACATATTTGCCAAGCTTTGAGGGAAGGTCGAGAACCTGATGATACATAAGAATCGGCAGATAAACCTTTTCGTCAAGGTAAGACGCTACGGTTTTTTCTGTCGGTACGAAAAGATTCAAAAGCGATATTGTAATCGCAAAAACAAGAAAAAGAGTTTGACGAATATATTTCATATTTTCACCTCTCTGAGTGTTTCATATAAAATATATTTTGTGTAATAATAAAGTATGACGGAATGCAAATAAAAGTTGGCAAAATGTACAAAAATAAAGTATATTTTTGTTAAATGCTTACATTGAACGCATACACTTTAAATGGTATAATATCATACGGAAATATAGCACATATTGTGTTTTTGAAAGGAAGAATAAATATGGATTACAAGAAGCAGGCTCTCATTTCACATGAGGAGTGGCAGGGCAAGATTGAAGTTGTCTCGCGTTGCCCGGTTGAAACAAAAGACGATTTGTCGGTAGCATACACCCCGGGTGTTGCAGAGCCGTGCCTCAAGATCAGCGAAGATGTTGATCTCAGCTATAAATATACTCGTCGCGGAAACCTCGTTGCTGTTGTTACGGACGGTACAGCTGTTCTCGGTCTCGGTGATATCGGACCTGAGGCAGGTATGCCGGTTATGGAGGGTAAGTGTGTTCTCTTCAAGTCATTCGGTAATGTTGATGCGTTTCCGCTTTGCGTCCGTTCAAAGGATGTTGACGAAATCGTAAAGACGATTTCTCTCCTCGCAGGAAGCTTCGGTGGTATCAACCTTGAGGATATCTCAGCTCCGCGTTGCTTTGAAATTGAGCGTCGCCTCAAGGAAGTCTGCGATATTCCGATTTTCCACGATGACCAGCACGGTACAGCTGTTGTCTCAGCTGCTGCAATGATCGGTGCTTGCCGCCTTACAAAGAGAGATATTTCTGACCTTAAGGCTGTTGTTTCCGGTGCAGGTGCTGCGGCTATCGCTGTTACCCGTCTTCTTATGGCTCTCGGTTTGAAGGAAGTTATCCTCTGCGACCGTAAGGGTGCAATCTACGAAGGTCGCGACGGACTCAACCCCGAAAAGGAAGCTATGGCAAAAATCACAAACAAGAACAAGGTTGCAGGCAGCCTTGCGGATGTTATGGTTGGCGCTGATGTCGTATTCGGTCTCTCAGGTCCAGGAATCATCACTCAGGATATGGTCCGCTCAATGAACAAAGACCCGATGGTATTTGTTATGTCAAACCCGACACCGGAAATCTTCCCGGATGAGGCTATTGCTGCAGGTGCTGCGGTTGTGGGTACAGGTCGTTCAGACTTCCCGAACCAGATAAACAATCTTCTTGCTTTTCCGGGTATCTTCCGCGGTGCGCTTGATGTCAGAGCGAGTGACATCAACGATGAAATGAAGGTAGCAGCAGCTTACGCTATTGCAAACCTAATCGACGAGAAGGACCTCCGTCCTGACCGCATCATTATCGAGCCGACAAACCCGGCAGTTGCTCCGGCAGTTGCTGCTGCTGTTGCAGAGGCTGCTCGCAAGACAGGCGTCGCAAGAATATAGTTATACAAACAAAAAACCGTTTCAGCTTTTGCTGAAACGGTTTTTTATTATTTACATTCCAAAGCCGCCACCGACGGAGAGGGTTTCTCCCGTGATGAAATCTGCTTCGGCAAAGAAGAGTGCTGCATGAGCGACATCGTGCGGAGAGCCAATTCTTCCGAGTGGAGTTTCGTCGCAGAGGGCATGCATATCCTCGGGAGAGAGGTGGGAGTTCATCTCGGTCTCTATAACGCCCGGAGCTATGCAGTTAACGCATATTCCCGACGGACCAAGCTCCTTTGCAAGGGCGCGCGTAAAGCCGATTATGCCTGCCTTTGAGGCTGAATAATGAGACTCGCACGATGCGCCGAGAAGCCCCCAGACCGAGGAGATATTTATTATCTTTCCGCTTTTCTTGCGGATCATTCCCTTTGAAGCCTCGCGCGACATAAGAAAGACTGACTTTAAGTTTGTATCAATCATCCTGTCCCATGCGGCAGACGAAATATCCGAAAGAAGAGAGAATTCGGATATACCTGCATTATTTATGAGAATATCAATATCTCCTACCTTCTCAAAAAGCTTCATTACACTCTCTTCATCTGAAACATCGCAGAAGAGGTGAGTGAGCGAAAGATTTTCCTCGGAAAGCTTTTTGGAAAGGGCAGGGAGCGTGTTTTCAGTTTTGTTGTAGGTAGCAAAGACGGCATATCCTGCCCGTGCAAAAGCTTCTGCGATACAGTAGCCTATTCCTCGGGATGCGCCTGTTACAAGAACTGTTTTTTTCATATAAGTTCACCTCTGTTGCTATTTAATTTTTTATATGTTAAAATCTATTCAAAAGGAGTAGAGTTATGGAAAAGACAAATGTAATGAGAGCTTTAGACCGCGCAAAAGTCCCTTATACGCCGCACTATTACGAAAGCGACGGCGCGATAGCAGGGGTAGAGGTCGCGGCGATTATCGAAAAACCGTGCGAATGTGTTTTTAAAACGCTCGTAACGCTCGCAAAAAGCGGTATAAATTATGTATTTATGATTCCTGTGGCCGAGGAGCTTGACCTTAAAAAAGCGGCGTCTGTTGTCTGCGAAAAGGCGATAGAGATGCTTCCATCAAAGAAGCTTCTTCCGACTGTCGGCTATGTCCACGGCGGTTGTTCGCCAATCGGTATGAAAAAGCAGCTTCGGACAACTGTTCACGAAAGCGCACTCTCGTGCGAGAAAATTGTTTTCAGCGCAGGGAAGATCGGAACGCAGGTTGAAATGACGCTTTCCGACTTATCAAAGGTTGTAAAGCTTGAAACTGCGGATGTTATTAAGTCTTAAAGTGTTTATCTTAAACCATAAGCGAGAAGATGACTTTCTCAAGCTCAGCCGATACTCCGTCTGATGTTCCGGGAAGTACGGTAAGCGTTGCGATATAGGTGTTGTCGCTTGCGTCATAAATAACTTTTTTTATTTTGGTATCTTTTGAGAGAAACTCAGAGACGATACACGGGATGCTGTTTAATGTCTTTGTTTCAAAAGAAGAAAGTTCGATGTCGTCATAGCCCTCGTCCTTCATCATAGAAACAAAAGTGCGTTCGTCTATATCGGATACGTCTTCCTGCTTTTCTGTTCTGAGTACGGTGACATTAGTGCCCGTTGCCTCGTCCATAATAACGAAGTCAATCTCAGAGCCGAGGTGCGATACGGTGTAGTTTTCAGGGTATTCTACGCAATATCCGTTATCGGACGAGTAGGTTGTAAGCTTGCTCGATGTCGGCGCGCAAGCGCAAAGCGCGCAAACAAGAATAATCGCTAAAACAGCAGAAATAACTTTCTTCATAAATTCATCCTCCGTAAATGACATAAAACTATTTTAACAGAAAAAAGGGAATAAGACAATAAAAACATAGGACAAAGTCCTATGTTTTTTCTTTTTGAAAAGTTGTCAAAAAGTTGTCAAGCGCAAAATTAAAAAAGGTATATAATATATAAGAAAAGGAGGTGAAAGAATGAAGATAACTGAAGACTTAATAAAGAAGGGTAGCATAACGCGACCGGGAAGCAAGAATTCGTGCAACTACATAACCGTTCACGATACGGGAAACAAAACTGCAGGTGCAAATGCGCGCGCTCATGCAAATTACATAAAGAGCATAAAAGAGAGGACGAGCTGGCATTATACGGTTGACGATAAGGAAATTTACCGTCATATTCCCGACAGCGAAAAAAGCTACCACACATCGGATAAATTCGCAAATGAAAACTCTATTGCAATAGAGCTTTGCGTAAATTCTGACGGCGATTTTGAAAAAACACTTGATAATGCGGCATGGCTTGTGAGAGAACTTTCGGGAAAATATAAAATTGAGGAAAAGAACATCCGCCGTCACTTCGACTGGACAGGGAAGAAATGCCCTGAAAGCCTTATGGACGGCGGATGGGAAAAGTTTATCGGAAAATGTCAGGGAAACTCAAAAAGCATAAGCGTTGATGAACTTCTCAAAATGGGTTATACGAGCATCGTTCTGTAAGGGAAATTTCCAGAAACTGTTGAAATGTCCGCGAAAATATGTCATAATAAAACCAGATGACAGCAAGGAGGAAAATTTATGGAAAGCAGAAATCAAAGAAGTATGAAGACGAAAGAGCTTGTTTTGCTTGCATTGCTCACGGCGATGGTTGCAGTTCTTGCGTATCTCGGAGGGTTCATCAAAATCGGCGGACTTGCATCAATTTCGCTGACTTTGATTCCGGTAGTCATCGGTGCGATTTTGTACGGACCTTATGCTGGAGCGTGGCTTGGCGGAGTTGCAGGCGCTATGTTCTTTACAACGCCTGATGCGGCGTTCTGGCTTGGACTCAGTATACCGGGAACAATCATTACGGTAATGGTAAAGGGTATTCTCTCGGGCTTGTGCGCAGGACTTGCTTATAAGCTTCTTGCAAGACTCAACCGTTATGTTGCCGTTGTAGTGAGCGCGATAGTATGCCCTGTAGTAAATACGGGAATATTCCTTCTCGGTTGCCTTGTATTCTTTATGGATACGGTAAGCGGCGGAGCGATAGCGGAAGGAATGTCCGTAGGAATGTATCTTATCGTGGCGTTTGTAGGCCTGAACTTCGTGTTTGAGCTTTTGACGAATATCGTATTGAGTCCCGCAATTGTAAGAATACTCGATATAGCAAAAAAGAAGAACTAAAAAGATTACAAAAAAGGCTGATGGCAAAATGCCATCAGC
>JAZTWZ010000002.1:0-2393 GCA_045636165.1 Eubacteriales bacterium | reverse complement strand
ATGCAAATAAAGAAACAAATGACCCGTGGGGACCTGCTCTCGGCGGAGACCTGAACTCAAACAAAGATAAGGAACTTTTTCTTAAAGGGTTTGTGGGAACATCGAAAGAAGATGGCATCTTAAAGAATGCGATAGGAACAGAAAAGATATAAGGGATATCGCAAAAGATTTCGAAACAGACGGGCAGGTTTTATTTGGAGCATTAGGCACTAATCCTTATGCTATCGACGATTATTTCAAGAAACATGGATATCAGGTTGAAACTTTTACGGGTGATAAAAGTATCAAAAATCTTGATATTCCCGATGCTGACACATATATCCTGACTTATTGGAATTCCGATAAAGCTATGGACGGTGTTCATATTGTTTCTGTGGATAGATTGGACAACGGTAAATACAGAATATATAATGAAGGAGCTGAGGGGACAAGAGATGTTAATTCTCTAAGTGAGTATTTCATTGAGGAGAAGCGAGTTCCGCTTGTTCTGCATTGTATAAAGAAAGGTAGATAATTAAATGAAAAAGAAGCTCTCTGTTTTAATCATAATATGCTTTTGGCTCTTGCTTATCTGTGGGTGTACCAATGAAATTCCTGAATTTCTTCCTGGTGAGCATGGAGGAGATTTGAATTTTGTGTGGGTCTGTAAAAAACCTTTTGGATTCTTTGCTCTGACCGATGACCACGCGAAGCAGTATTACGGACATTTAAAAGGGTATATTGAGTGTGAAGAAGGTTTTGTTTGTTTCTATACGGCATTTGACGCCATTGACGGAGCGACTGATTTCAGAGAGTCGAAAATTTGGGGAGATTCATCCGAATACGATAGTTTTTGGGGATATGCAGACTATAACGAAAATTATTTTGATTTAGAGATAGAACGCGACCGAATAAACTTCTTCGGCGGAGAGCTTCCAACCTTGCGGTTTGAAAAGATGACAAAAGAGGCATTTCTTGAAGAATTCGGCGAAATCGAAAATGTTTCGGAGCTTTTAGAATGATTAGAACCTGCGGCAGAGCAGAGGGGATTTCCTCTGCTCTGTTTTCTATTATACTGAAAATGGCGAAATTGTGAATTTTTTGGCACAATATGGCGTAAAGCTTGCAAGAAGTAAGATTTTGTTGTAAAATAGTTGTGTATATACTAATGTAAAAACGGAGGTGAAGCGAATGCCTGTTAACTTCAGAGGAGGAATCCATCCTGCGGGAAAAAAGACCGTGATGATGAAAAAAGCCATTGAGGAAATGGATGCTCCGTCGGAAATTGTGTTGCCGCTTCTTATGCATAGAGGAACGATTTGCAGTCCCATCGTTGAGGTAGGGGATCGCGTTAAGCTCGGTCAGAAGGTGGCAGAGAGTACGGCAGCAGCTTCTGCGCCGATATTCTCTTCCGTCTCGGGTACGGTTACGGAGATTGCTCCGCGACTTCATCCGTGCGGCGAGGAGATTTTGTCGGTTGTAATAAAAAACGATTTTGAAGACGAGAGGGAAGAGATGCTCCCTGTTCACGACCGTTTCAGAACGCTTGATGCAAACGAGCTTGGCATGGTCGCAAGAGATGCCGGAATCGTAGGGCTTGGCGGAAGCGCATATCCGCTTTCGGAAAAGATTCTTGCAGCCGTCGGCGAGGTTGATACGCTTATCATAAACGGTGCGGAATGTGAGCCTTATATAAGCGCAGACAACCGCGTTATGATTGAATATACGGAAGACCTTTATGAGGGTGCTATGGCTATTGCTCACGCGCTCGGAATAAAGAATATATGGATGGCTGTTCAGTCGGATAAGGCTGGTGCTATTGCCGAGCTTCGCAGATATCTCGCAAAGAAGCCCGGAATCAAGCTTTGCATAGTGCACACGAAATATCCGCAGGGCTCAGAGCGTCATCTTATCGAAGCTGTCACGGGAAGAAAGGTTCCTGCCGATAAAACTGCGGTGGATGCGAGGGTAATAACGGTTAATGTTTCAACTGCCGTCGCGCTTTCCCACGCGATAAAGGACGGAACACCGCTCACAACCCGTGTTGTCACGGTTGCAGGTTCTGCGGTTGCAAACCCGAAAAACCTGCTCGTAAGAATAGGAACTCCGATAAATGATTTATTCAAAGCTTGCGGCGGTTTCCTCGAACACCCCGATAAGATTATTATAGGCGGACCTATGATGGGTCTTGCACAGTCTGAGCTTTCGGTTCCTGTCATAAAGGGAACGAACGGACTTCTCGCTTTCTCCGGCGGTGAGGGCGAGAGCAAGAAGCAGACGGGCTGTATCCACTGCGGGAAGTGCGTAAGTGTATGCCCGATGAACCTTGAGCCGCTTTTCATTCATCGAGCATATAAATTCGGTAATCTTTCTGAATGCAAAGAGTACAATGTTGCAGACTGTATCGAGTGCGG
>JAZTWZ010000001.1:0-2107 GCA_045636165.1 Eubacteriales bacterium | reverse complement strand
AAGAATAAAACATTACTCATAACAGGAGGAACAGGATCTTTCGGAAATGCAGTACTCAATCGTTTTTTGCATACTGATATTGGAGAGATTCGTATTCTTTCCCGTGACGAAAAAAAGCAGGATGATATGCGCCACGAATTTCAGGCTAAAATGCCTGAGGTTGCAGAAAAAATCACATTTTACATCGGAGATGTCCGAGACCTTGCTTCGGTAAAGAACGCTATGCACGGAGTAGATTACATATTCCATGCCGCAGCTCTCAAGCAGGTTCCCTCCTGCGAATTCTTTCCTGTCGAAGCTGTAAAGACTAATGTATTAGGAACAGAAAATGTTCTTGCTGCTGCGATTGATGCCGGAGTTTCAAATATCGTCTGCCTTTCAACAGATAAAGCGGCATATCCCGTTAATGCGATGGGAACCTCAAAGGCTATGATGGAGAAAGTAATTGTTGCAAAATCAAGAACTGTTTCTCCTGAAAAGACGAAAATTTGCTGTACGAGATACGGAAATGTAATGTGCAGCCGTGGCTCAGTCATTCCTCTTTGGATAGAACAGATAAAAGCGGGAAAAGAAATTACAATCACAGAGCCTTCGATGACTCGTTTTATAATGAGCCTTGATGAGGCGGTAGATTTGGTTCTTTTTGCTTTTGAACACGGCAAGTCGGGAGATATATTGGTTCAGAAGGCTCCTGCCTGCACCATAGAAACTCTTGCAAAGGCTGTATGCGAGCTGTTTGCACCGGAAACAGAGATTAAGGTTATCGGCATCCGTCACGGTGAGAAGATGTACGAGACGCTTCTCACAAATGAGGAATGTGCAAATGCAACCGATATGGGAGAATTCTATCGCGTTCCCTGTGACAGCAGAGGTCTTAATTATGACAAATACTTTAAAGAGGGAAATGTTGAGCGAAATCCGCTCACTGAATTCAACTCGAACAATACAGAACTTCTGAATGTTGCTCAGGTCAAGGAAAAACTTCTCTCTCTTTCATATATCTGTGAGGAGCTTGAGAACTGGAAGAAATAGAAATCAGACAGGGTGGAAATATGAACATACTTATAACGGGTGCGAAGGGGTTTGTCGGAAAAAACCTCACAGCGGCGCTCAAAAATATCCGTGACGGTAAGGACAAAACCCGTCCAAGGCTTACGGTTTGCGATATTTTTGAATATGATATTGATACGGAATCGTCGCTTCTTGATGAATACTGTAAGAAGTGCGACTTCGTATTCAATCTCGCAGGCGTAAACCGTCCCGAAAACACAGAAGAATTCATGCAGGGGAACTTCGGCTTTGCCTCTATCCTGCTTGATACACTTAAAAAGAATAAGAACACTTGCCCCGTGATGATTTCCTCGTCTATCCAGGCGACCTGCATCGGACGATATGACAGCGATTACGGCAGAAGCAAGAAAGCGGGCGAGGAGCTTATCTTTGCATACGGCGAGGAAACGGGCGCAAAAGTTCTGGTTTACCGCTTCCCTAACCTTTTCGGAAAGTGGTGCAGACCGAATTACAACTCCGCGGTTGCGACCTTCTGCAATAATATTGCAAATGACTTACCGATTCAGGTAAACGACCGCGCAGTAAGCCTCGAGCTTCTCTATATCGACGACCTTATTACGGAGATGCTTGATGCGCTTGAGGGAAAAGAGCACCGCTGCACATTTGACGGAATTGAAACCGTTCTCTGCAATGACGGCAGATACTGCGTAGCGCCGACTACTCATAAGGTAACACTTGGTGAAATCGTAGATTTGCTCAGAAGCTTCTACGAGCAGCCAAAAACGCTCATTATGCCCGAGATTCCGGAAGGTAGCTTTGCAAAGAAGCTTTACAGTACATATTTAAGTTATCTCCCGAAGGAAAAGGCTTCGTTTGAACTTAAGATGAACGAAGATGCGCGCGGAAGCTTTACCGAGCTTCTTAAGACTGAAAAGTGCGGACAGGTTTCCGTTAATATCTCAAAGCCCGGAATTACAAAAGGTCAGCACTGGCATCATTCCAAATGGGAATTCTTTATCGTAGTAAGTGGTAAGGGCCTTATCCAGCAGAGAAAAATCGGCACGGATGAGGTGCTGAATTTTGAGGTCAGCGGAGA